>JAYVRQ010000503.1:0-4279 GCA_043776145.1 Chthoniobacteraceae bacterium | reverse complement strand
CCCGATCACCCGAAGGACGGACGCCGCCTGCGCCCCGCCGCGCGGCTTTTCGATTTGGGAATGCGGAACCTCGATCCGTTCGGGCCGGTGCATCTGCGGCTGGATGTGGCGGCGCTGTGCGCGCTGTGCGCGGAGCATGTTTCCGCGCTGACGGAAAATGGCTTTGTGCAAAATCCGTGGGAGCCGACGCGGCTGCCGCGGGTGGTGCTCATGTAGAGCGGGCGGAATTCAGATACGGCCCCGCGAACGGCAGCCCGCCGAGCGCGGGGAGCAGGTAGCGCGCGGTGCAGAGCAGGCCGAGCGCGGCGGCGGTGGGCGCGGGGAAATACGGCGCGTAGAAAAAGACGAGCGCGGCGTCGCGCGTGCCGACTCCGGCAAAGGTGAGCGGAAGCAGGCCGACGAGGATGGCGAGCGGCGAGAGCGCGAGATTCGCGAGGAAGGGAGCCCACGCCCGCAGCGCGAGGATGAACATCCAGATTTGCAGGAGATGCAGGAACCAGATGAAGACGGAGGTCGCGGTGACTTTGCACAACCGCGCGCGACTGCTCCAAAAATAGCGGTGCATCTCGCCCCACGATGCGCCGAGCTTTGCGAATTTCCCGCCGATTTTTTTCGGGAGAAAACACGCGGCGTTCTCGAAAAAAAAGCGGGCGAATTTTTGCGACGCGAGCAGTGCGACACCGACGACCAACATTGTCGAAACAGCGACAAGGCAGAACACGTACGCCTGCATACCAAAGGTCAGCATCCCCGGAATTCCCTCACCGCTTGCACCCGAATCGAACACGAAAGCAACGGGATCGAAACCGCTCGTTCCTTCCAGTGTCGAAAAGCCCAGCCACACCAACCCGAACGCGCACCAGAGCAGCAGCGAGAGCATGTCGCACGCTTTCTCGAAGACCACGAGCGAGAGCGCGAGCGAGCCATCGAGATGTCCGCGATCCCGCATGATCCACGCCTTCGCGATGTCGCCCATTTTCGATGGCAGCACCAGATTCAGCACGCTCGCGACGAGGATGAGCCGCGTCGCTTCGCCGAAGCCAAGCTGTCCCGCGCGCGGCAGGAGCTGCTGCAAACGCCACGCGGTGCCGAGCGTGATCGGGACAACCATCGCGAGACTCAGCGCCATCCACCGCGGATCGCATCCCGCGAAAACCGGGAGCAGCCGCGCGAAGTCGATCTTCCAATAAAGAATCGCGAGCAGGCCGAGGCTGATGACGAGCGAGAGGATTTTTTTCATGGGCCTGCAAACGGACGGGCGCATGAGTAGGGAAGTCGGCGAGTGCGGTCAACGCGCGCACCGTAGCTGCGGCGTCCTCGCCGCAGTCACTTGTTCCCAGCCTGCTTGCTGCGAAGTTCGGCGTGTTGCCCACGAAATGAAAAAATCCCTCATCGCCCTTGCGGCGTTCGCGCTGGCCGCGCTCGCCACCCCGCTTTTCGCACTCACGCTCCCGCCCGGATTTTCCGAACAGCTCATCGGCGGCGGCTGGACCGATCCCGTCGGCGTCGCCATCGACCCGAGCCCGCAGGCCGCGAACCGGCTCTACGTCTGGGAGCGCGCGGGCCGTGTCTGGCTCGTGGAAAATGGCGTGAAGCTCGCGACGCCGCTCATCGACATTCACGACGAGGTCGCGAACTGGGCCGACTACGGAATGCTCGGCTTTGCGCTGCACCCGAACTTTCAGCAAAACGGATTCATCTACCTGTTCTACGTCGTGGACCGCCACCACCTGCTGCACTTCGGCACGCCGGGATACGACCCCGCGGCGAACTTCGATTTCGCGGCCACGATCGGACGCATCACGCGCTACACGGCGCGCGCGAGCGATGGCTTTCACAGCGTCGATCCGGTGAGCCGCCTCGTGCTGCTCGGCGAGGTGAGGACGGCGGGCATCCCAATCGTGCATCTCTCGCACGGCGTCGGTCAGCTCGTCTTCGGCAGCGATGGAACGCTGCTCGCCTCGTGCGGCGAGGCGGCGAATTATTTCGACGTGGATAACGGCAGCAATCCCGCGGTGAGCTACGCGCCGCAGGCACTCGACGACGGCATTCTTCAGCCGAAGGAAAACGTCGGCTGCTACCGCTCGCAACTCGTCGATTCGCTCAGCGGAAAAATTCTCCGCCTCGATCCGGCGACTGGCGACGGCGTGGCGAGCAATCCGTATTTCGACCCCGCGCATCCGCGCGCGCCGCGGTCGCGCGTGTGGGCGCTCGGCTTCCGCAATCCGTATCGCTTCACCGTGCATCCCGACACGGGCAGCTTCAATCCGGCGGACGGAAATCCCGGCGTGATCCTGCTCGGCGACGTGGGCTGGGGCGCGTGGGAGGAACTCGACGTGATCGACGGGCCGGGAAAAAATTGCGGCTGGCCGCTCTTCGAGGGGCTCACGAGTCACGCGAGCTTCGAGTTTTATTCGCCGGAAAATCTCGACGCTCCCAATCCGCTCGGCGGCTTTTTCAAATTCCGCGATCTCATCATCCAGGAAACGCTCGCCGCGCCCTCGTGGCCGAACCCGCTCAATCCCGCGCAGCAAATCCCCGCCAGCCTCCCGCGCTTCATGCACACGCGGCCCGCGATCGACGCCGCGCATTTCGACCAATCGCGCGCGGCGGTCTTCAACGGCACGACCGCGGGCGAGGCGCTGATCGGCGCGGCGGGCTCGCCCGTCGCGGGGCCGCAGTACGGCGCGAATGCGAGCACGGGCGGCGTTGTTTATACGGGCGCGGATTTTCCCGCGAGCTACCACGACGTTTATTTCCACGCGGATTACGGGCGCGGCTGGATCAAGGCGATCACGCTCGGCGCGAATCATCGCCCGGTGCAAGTGGCCGATTTCGCGAGCGGCGGCGCTCCCGTTTTTCTCACGACGCATCCGACGCTCGGCGGGCTTTACGTCGTGGATTATTCGGATGCGACCGTGCGGAAAATCGTCTATGCGCCCGGCGGGAATCAGCCGCCGAAGGCCGTGGCGTCCGCATCGTTAAACGTCGGCGCGTCGCCGCTGAGCGTGACTTTCAGCAGCGCCGGATCGCTCGATCCCGAGGGGCTGCCGCTCACGTATCTGTGGAATTTCGGCGATGGGACGACGAGCACGGCTGCGGCACCGACGCACGTTTTCACGGCGACGGGGACGCGGCGCTTCGATGTGACGCTGAATGTGACGGATGTGAGCAATGGGACGAATGGCGCGAGTCTCGCGATTTTTGTAAATCACACGATGCCGGTCGTGCAGATCCTCACGCCGGCGGACGGCACGAAATACCCGACGAACGCCGCGACTTCATACACGCTGACGCGGAGCGTGACCCAAGCTCCCAACCATCCGACGACGACGCAGTGGCGCGTCTTCCTGCATCACAACGAACACGAGCACGCCGAGCCGCCGATCGCCGGGAACACGGCGACCGCGCTGATCTCGCCCGCGTACAGCGCGACGGAGACTTATTTTTACCGCATCCAAATCACCGTCACCGACGACCTCGGCGCGACCGTGCAGCGCGACGTGCGGCTGTATCCAAACACACCAGTCGAGCAATGGATGCTCGAACATTTCGGCGCGAGCCCGAATCCCGCCATCGCCGGCCTCACCGCAAATCCCGACCGCGACGCTTACGTGAATCTTCTCGAATATGCGCTCGCGCACGATCCGCTCATCGCCGACGCGGGCGGCGTCACCGTCGATCTCGAAACCATCGGCCCCGACAAATTCCTGCGCCTCACCGTCGCGCGAAATCCCGCCGCGACCGACCTCACCTTCCGCATCGAAGTCACCGGCGACCTCACCGCGCCCGCATCATGGTCCGCGCTCGGCACGACCATCGAAACCGACACACCCACGCAACTCCGCGCCCGCGACAACACGCCCACGTCCGCAGCCAGCAAGCGTCACATCCGCCTGAAAGTCACGAAGCCGTGATCGCGCACGCCCAATCACAATTGATCGTCTTCCTGCCGTTTGCGCTTGCGGGCAAGGAGGCGCTCGGTGGTGGATTGCGGGGTACTGTCATCGGTGGCTGGCGCGACGTCTTTTGATTTCGGCGGCTCGGGGCGCGGCGCGGCTTTCGCGGGAAAGATGATGGGACGCGGGGCTTCGGTGCGCGGGGCGTCCATCGTCTCCTTCACTTTTTGTTTTCGTTGAAGCAGCGCGCCCATCGTTTGCGTCGAGGTTTTCGCCATCGGGCCGCGTCCGAACCACGCGAGGATCACGCTCCAGTCGAGTTGCACGCGGCGCACGGCGACATCGAGCGGGACGAGCAGCGCGAGCGCGATGAGGAACCA
>JAYVRQ010000502.1:0-4285 GCA_043776145.1 Chthoniobacteraceae bacterium | reverse complement strand
CGCACTCGTCTCCGAAGCATCGCAACTCGCGGAACCGCTGCGCGACCCGCGCCTCACCGCGCACATCCGCCACGCGCAGGCCGCGCTCGCGGCGGCTGCGCGCGACTATGCGCGGTCTTTCGCGCTGGATCAGGAAAGTTTCACTTTATACCGCGACCTCGGCGATCTCTGGATGGCCGGGATCGTGCAGTGGGCGGTCGGGATCAGCGCGACGGTGCTCGGACGTTTCGACGAGGCGCGCACGAACTTCGCGGCGTGCCTGCAAAGCGGCCTCGACCTCGGCAACCGCTGGGGCGCGCCGTACCCGATCGAAGCCTTCGCCGTGCTCGCGCTCGCCGAGCATCAATACGAACGCGGCGCGAAACTGCTCGGCGCGGCGGAAGCCCTGCGCGCCGGATTCGGCCTGTCTTCCGAGCCCACGGATCATCCCGCGCTGCGCGCCATCCTCGCCGACGCCACCGAGCCGCTCGCGACGGAAGAAGCGCAGGAAGCGCGACGCGCCGGGCGGCGGATGTCGGTGGAAGAGGCGATGGCCCTCGCACTGGAATCAGCGCGGTAGAAGAGAGTGGCAATCCCCGTGCGCCCGTCTTTAATCCCGCTCCCTTTCCGATGAAGCTGCTCGACCGCTATCTCCTGCGCAATTTTTTCGAGCCGTTCCTCATTTGCTCGTTCGGCTTTCTTTCGATCTGGCTGGTCATCGACCTCGCGGACAACTTCCGCGAATTCATGCAAGCCGAGGCGTCGCTTAAAAAGGTCGCGTATTTTTACTTCACACAACTGCCGCAGGTCATCCTCGTCAGTCTGCCGGTGGGGATGCTGCTGGCGCTGATCTTTTGCCTGAGTCGGATGTCGCGCTCGAATGAGATCATCTCGATGCTCACCGCGGGCATGAGCGTGTGGCGCATCGTGCTGCCGCTGGCGCTCGCGGGCGTCGTGCTGACGGGGCTGCTGATGGTGCTGAACTACCAGGCCGCGCCGCGCGCGGAAGCGGGCAAGCAACTGCTGCTCGAGCAAATCAAGAACGACAAAAAGAAGCTCCAGAAGGGCATCATCGACGGGTATCTTTTCCGCGAGCGGCAGCAGGCGCGGACGTGGTTCATCAAACGCTTCCGGCAGGCGACGGGGACGCTCGATCACGTCCACATCACGCAGCACGGGCCGGGCGGGGAGATCGTGACGAAGTGGTACGCGAAGCGCGCGTCCTTCGATGCGAAGACGCGGGCGTGGACGCTGGAGCGCGGGATGCAGGTGGATTTCAACGCGGCGGGCGATGTCGAGCAGCGCACGGATTTTCAGACGGGCATCAAGACGATCGAGGGCTGGACGGAGACGCCGTGGCGGATCGCGAGCGCGCAGTACGAGCCGCAAAACCTGACGGTGCCTGAGTTGCGCGAGTATTTGAAATTCAACGCAGACTTTCCCGAAGTGCAACTCGCGCCATATCGCGCCTACCTTTACCACCGCTGGGCGTTTCCCTTTCAGGCGCTGATCGTGGTGTTTTTCGGCGCGCCGCTTTCGATCGTGTTTTCGCGCCGGGGCGTGATCGGCGGGGTGGCCGGGGCGATCTTTCTCTACGCGGGGCTGCTGCTCTCGACGTACCTTTTTCTCGCGCTGGGCAAAGGCTGGCGCATGAACGCGCTCGCGGCGGCGTGGATTCCGAACGCCGTCTTTTTCGCGATCGGCCTCGCGCTGCTTTACTTTCGCTCGACGAATCGCGAGATGCCGTCGCTCACTTTCAAACGCCAATGAATCAGGACTGGACCATTCAACACCGCGCCGAACGCTGCGCCATTTCCGGCGAGCCGTTCAACGACGGCGATTTTTTTTACACGCTGCTTTACGACGAACGCGGGGAGTTTCGCCGCGAGGATTTGAGCGAGGCCGCGTTCAAGGCGCGCAACGAAAACATCCAGCCGTTCTCTTTCTGGCGCTCGAAATTCGAGGTGCCCGTCGCGGTGCCGGAGACGCTGGAGAAGCAGACCGCCGAGGATTTGCTGCGCCGCTACATGGCCGAGCATTCGCCGGAACACTCGAACGCGCGCTACATCCTCGCGGTGATGCTCGAACGGAAAAAACTGCTCAAGGAAATTGAGACGCGGCGCGGCGAAGACGGTTCGCTGCTGCGCATCTACGAGCACACGAAGACGGGCGAAGCATTCATCATCCCCGATCCGCAACTGCGCCTGGATCAAATCGCGGAGGTGCAGACGCAGGTGGCGGGGTTGCTCGGGTAGCGTATCCTTTTTTATGAAAATGGAACGACTCGCCTTCGCCGCGCTCGCCGCCGCGATGGCGTGCAGCGGCGGATCGCCGTCATCGCAGACCGCGTGCGGACCCGGCGGTTGCTGGATGATGCCGCCGGATTTTAAGGAAGCTGCGGAGAGGCTCCGGGAAAAGAAGGCGGAACCAAAATCGCTCACCGCTCCCGAAGATGCGCGAAGCGGGTGCTCCAGTCCGGCGGCAGGCGCACGGGTTTGCCCGCCGGCATTTGGATGAGCGCGAGCGTCTGACGCGACTCGACGATGAGCGCGCCATCCGCAGGACGCACGATTTCAAACGCACACCAAAATCGCATCCGCCCGAGCGCGTCGAGCCGCCCGTTCACCACCAGTTTGTCGCCGAGCCGCGCGGGTTTTCGGTAGTCGATCTCCGTCCGCACGACGACGGGATACAGGCCGGTGTCGGCCATGTTCACGAGCTTCATGCCGAGCTGCTCGGCGAGCAGCGTGCGCGCGGTTTCGATGAAACGCAGATACGCGATGTTGTGGACGACGCCTCCACAGTCGGTGTCAAAAAACATCACCTGCACTTCGGTGTGGATCGTCGGCGTCACGGCACGCGCAGCCGGTAGTAACGCTGCGGGTTTGCCGTGGGATCCTGCACGAGCACGGACGGGCCGGCGATGGCGCGCGGGTTCGTGACGGGCTGCCAGTTGGGCGGGCTGAGCGTGTCGGTGAATTCGAGCACGAGCGCGGATTGCGCGGCGGGCCACGCGAGTTGCGGCGTGCTGGCGGGGCGCGTGAGCGCGAGCGCGGGCATGGGCTCGTCGGAATCGGCGATGGCGTTTCCATTCCGATCGACGCCGAAGCGCGGGCCGCTGCCGGGAGTCGTGCCGAGCAGGGTGAGCACCGCGCCGCCGGAGGTGATCGCCGTTTGCAATTGCGCGCGCGTCAGCGGCCCGAGTCCGGTTTGATCGCTCACGTAATCGTTCGTCGCCGGGCGGTAGCGGAAGCCGTGGCGTTTCCCATCGAAACGTCCGCGCAGAACGAAGTCGATGTTGCCCGCGGTGGCCTGCGCTTCGAGCAGCGTCCAGTCCGCGGCGCTGGCGGCGAGTGTCGCGGCCTGAACCGTGCGACCGTAGCCGGAGGCGGGCGCGGTGCCGGTGTCGAGGCATTGCACGAAGGCGCTGATGTCGTTCTTGATCGTGGTGTTCGTGGAAAAAGTGTTGAAGACCGGGCGTGTGAGGAACGTAAAGATGTCGGGATCGCTCCCATCGTGGACGAGGCCGAAACCACTGAGCGAGACGGTCGTGGCGCTGCGGACGAAGAACCGTTTCTGATAGGCGTTGCGAATCTGCGGCACTTTGAAATCCTGACTTTCCTGCAAGGCGGCGGCGGGAATGATGACGCCGTTCGTGCCAGGGCCGTTGCCAGGCGTGATCGCGTGGCAGACGTTGCAGGTGAGCCCCGTTTGATACGTCGAGTTCAAATAAGTCGTCCGTCCCGTATTCGGATTGCCCGCCTGGAAGGGCAGGCTGCTCGGCAGCGTGCGGTCGAGGTTTTGATTCGGATTCGGCTGGAAGACGACGGTGTTGATGTAATTGCGGAACGCCTCCATGTCCGTGGGGATCAGCGTCGTGCCGCCGAGCAGCGAGGCGAACGCGCCGTTGAACGCCGTGAAGTCCGCGCGATCCGCGCGCCAGTGCATCGGCCCGATGCCGACGAGGCCGCGCAAGGTCTGCGTGGTCATCGGGCCTTTCATCGGGTGCATGTTGTAAGTCTGCGTGCCGGGTGGGAGCGGCGGCGGGTTCGGCGAAGTCACGGTCTGCATCGAGCCGGCGGGATCGCCGAGATCCCACGCGAGTTCGTCGCGATCGCCGTCGATATGGCAGACGGCGCACGACTGCGTGCCGTTCCCCGACAGCCGCGCGTCGTACAGAAAACCGCGCCCGCGCCGGATCACATTGGGCGTGGGATCGAAGATGCCCGCGCCGATTTCGGTGAGCACCGTTTGCGTGTTCGTGTTGATGACGGTGATCGTGTTGGAAATCGCGTTGAGCGCGTAA
>JAYVRQ010000501.1:0-4297 GCA_043776145.1 Chthoniobacteraceae bacterium | reverse complement strand
GCGTGGCCATGCAAAAGCCGACGAAGGTGGTGATGATGACGAGCAGGCTGAGGCGGGCCTTCGTCAGCGTCATCAAGTCTTGCATGAAGCCAGACTCGTTTTCTTCGCGCACGACTTCGAGCGGGACGGCGGCTTCGGGCGTGAAGCGATTCATGCGGGCACCTCCACGAGACGATTCGCTGCGGGAATGTGCGGGCAACTCGCGCGACTCGCACGCACGGTAAGCAACACGCAGGTCGCGAGGACGGCGGCTCCGTTCACGACGTGCAGCGTGGTGAGCACAGGAGGGCGGACAAGCCAGATGACGAACACGCCCAGTGTGAATTGCATGAGGATCAATGCGCCGAGCAGCAGCGCGGGGCGCGCGATGAGCGCGTCGTCATCGGCTTTGCGAAAAGCGGATGCACTGAGATGCAGGAGCATCAGCGTAACGAAGATCGAGCCGACGCGCGTGTGCGTAAAATTCAGATCGACGAAGGCGTTGTGGACTTTCGGCATCCACGAGCCATCGGCGGCAGCGTGCGGAAAAGTGGGAATGGCGAGGCCCGCGCCGAGGTGGCGCATGGCCGCGCCGACGATGAGTTGCAGGAAGACGAACACGATCGCCGCGCGTCCAAACTTTGCGATGCCGCTCATTTTTTCCGAAGTGCGGATGCGATTCCACGCGGGCGAGAGCAGCGCGGCGAGCGCGACGAGGAGGCAGAGTTCGATCTGCGCGACGCAGCCGTGCAGCACGCGGAATGTGGTGGCCGTCGCGCTCGTCGTAGCGGCGATGCCTTGAGGGTCGAGGATCACGCGCAACCCGCCGAGCACCGCCTGCGCGAGCACGCCGAGCAGTGCCATTCCCGCGAGCGGCACCGCACCTTGAATCACGCTTTCACGTTTCCAAAAAATCCACGCAAACATCACCGCAATCATCGTCGCAACGAGCCCGGCGGTGAGGCGGTGGCTGTGTTCCAGGAACATGAAAAAATTCGTGAGCCAGCCGTCGGGATTCAGCGAGCCGTTGCTGAGCGGCCAGTCGGGGAAGGCCATGCCCGCGCCGGAAGTCGTCGTGTGTCCGCCGCTGAAAAGCAGCACAAAAGTCATCGCCACCACGAGCTTCGCGAAGAGCGCGAGGCCGAGGCTGGCGGAAGTCGGAGTGGAGCGGCAGGCGTTCACAGGTCGGCGCAATGCACGCGCGCCACACGGAGATTACTTATGCTCGGGAGCCGCCGGCTTGGCGTCGGCAGCGGGAGCGGCGTTGGCGGCATTCGCGGCCTTGAGGTCGAGCGCGTCTTTTTGGAAAACGTCGAAATCCTTTTTCTCCTCCACGGTGTAAGTGGCGCGCATCCCATAATGGCCCTGTCCGCAGAGCTGCGCGCAGATGATTTCCCAGGTGCCCGTCTTGATCGGGCGAAACCACTGCGGGATTTCCATGCCGGGCATCGCGTCCTGCTGGATGCGCATTTGCTGGAGCGCGAGGCCGTGGATCACGTCGCGCGAACTGACGCGGACGACGGTCGGCATGTGATTGATGAGGTGCAGTTCGTTGGTAATGAAATCGTCTTTGCCGCTCTCGTCGTTCGGATCGATGCCGAGCGGATTGGCGTTGGAAATGAAGCGCGTGTTCTGGCGTCCGAATTTTCCATCCACACCGGGATAGTGAAAGAACCAGCCGAACTGATACGCGATGCAGCGGACTTCGAGCTTCTCGCCGTTCTGCGGGATGTCATTCACGCGGCGTCCCCACAACGGCAGCGCGAAGCCGAGCAGCAGCACGGCTTCGATGAGCACGACGCTGAATTCGATGTGCGTGGAGGCGTGGCTGCGGACGCCGTGGTAGTCGGCCTTGGGATTGCGCGATTTGTGGAATTTGAAAATCGCGATGAAGAAATACGTGATCCACCCGACGAAGAGCGCGAGCATGAACCAGTGGCAGGCTTCGAGCATGTGGTCCACGAGAGGGCCGTGCTCGGAGGCGTTGGGCAGGATGCCGAGGAGTCGATTAAGCATGGGTTTGGTCGTCGTCTTCACCGCTCATCTCTTCGACGAGCTGGATGTGCGGCGGGATGGGTGCGTTCGCGCGTTTGTAAAGGTAGAAGCCGAAGCCGCTGAGGGCCGCGAGCATGGAGCCGATGGCTCCAAACATCAGGAAAATCGCGCCGTTGGCAGCACCAGCCATGTTGGAATTCGAGTCGCCCATGCACACAGAACAGGCGCGCGCGGCGACTGGCGCGAGGACGACTCCGAGGCTGGCGATGCGAAGGCCGGCGCGCGATTTCATAAGATGATGCGGCGCGCTTTTTTCCAAAACATCACGCCATAGATCGGCATCGCCACGGCGAGCGCGACACACACCGCGCCGAAGCCGTTGTTCGCGCCTTCAAACGCCCACGCCGCGCAGCCGATCGCGAGGAGCGTCGAAAGCGTGATGAAAAAGACGTGGAAGAGTTTCAGCGACATCAGTGTTCGTTATGAAGGGTGCTAAAGATCGGGTCGTACCAGTGGAAAAGCGTCAGCAGGAAAAGGCCGAGGACAAAGAATGCGGTGAAAAAGAGCGGACGCCAGATGGTTTTTTTTTCGCCCTTCAAGTGCATGAAGATCGCGCCGACGAAGCCGACTTTGATCGAGGCGAGGACGAGCGCGACGATGATGTTGCGCGAGCGGCTGCCGAAATCGACGTAGGAGAGAAACACCGTGACCGCCGTGGCGACGAGCAGGAAGACGCCGACGCCGAGGTAAAGCCCGAGGTGCATGTCATGCGCCGCGTGGCCGTGATCGTCGTGCGCGGCTGGGGCGGAGTCTTTGGCGGGTTCGTGCGATTCGGTCATGGCTACAGGAGATAGAAAATCGGGAAGACGAAAATCCAGACGAGATCGACGAAGTGCCAGAAGAGGCCGACGACTTCGACGCGGTTGGCAAGCTGCTCGGGATTGCGGCGGAACATTTTCGTTCCGCCCTTGATCGGCAGCCAGAAGTAAAGCATGACGATCACCCCCGCGAGAACGTGCAGGCCGTGCAGGCCGGTGATGGTGAAGTAGATCGCGAAGTAGCTGCTGTGCTTCGGGGCGAACGCGCTGTAAAATTCCACATCCTCGCGCTCGATCTTGCCGGGCTTGTCGGTCGGACCTTTGTAAAGGAAATGCGGCTTGTCGCTTTCGGGATTTTTGGGGTCGGCGTTGATCGGGTCGAGGCCGAGTTCAAAGGCATGGAATTTCACGCCCGGCAGTTTTTCCAAATCCTCAGCCACGCCGGGAGTGAGATGATGTCCCTTCGCGATCAGCATCTTCGCATCATGCGCATCCGGTTCGGCGGTGATGTCGTGTTTGGTTAGAAAAGATTCGAGCTTCAGCCCAGGCAACTTCGCCAGCCTCTCGTTTATCTCCTTAATCGCTTTTCTAACATCGCTCAGTTCCGCTGCGGATTCCTTGGTGGGAGTTGAGCCTTCCAATTGTTTCAGACGATCCTGCGCTTTTTGAAGAGCAGCTTGTTGATCCGCGATCAGCTTTTCCAGCACGGCTGGATCGTAGGTCATCTCGACCTCATGCAAGTGTCCCGAGATTTCCACGCGCGAGTCGATCGCCGTGCCGCCCTTGGCGTTCTTCTCCTTGATGTAGTCGTTGCCGAGATAGTCTTCGTACTTTGCGACCGCATCCTTTCTGATAATCGCACCGAAATGCTCGAATTTCTGAGGCCACTCCACGTAGAGCTTAACGAACAAAAATATCGCGCCGCAAAGAATGGAGGCACCCATGTACCATTTGTAGGCGGTTAGTTTGCGCATCTTCAACGAAGCCCACGCGAACACAACTGTGACCGATGACGCGATGAGGATCGCCGTGTTCATCGCGCCGACCGGCACGTTCAGCAGACCATGCGGCCAGTAGCCGGGCTCCGCGCCGATGCGCAGGAAGATGTAGGCGGAGAAAAGCCCGCCGAAGAGCATCACTTCCGACGCCAGGAAAAGCCAGATGCCGAGCTTGGGATTCGCCAGGCCCGTGTCGGGACGCGGAGTGACTGTGTACGGAATTTCCATGAATTAGTGAGCGGGAGCGGGCGTGAATCCCGGAGTCGAAACTGGGGCAGGCGCGGGATGGCCGGATGGCTCCTCGGTTTGCGGGGTGTAGTCCTTGTCCGCACCGGGCACGCTGTATTCGTACGGACCGCGGAAGACGTGGAGCGCCTTGATGAAATTGCCGTGCGGGGGCGGCGTCGGGGTCTGCCATTCGAGCGTGGTGGCGTCCCACGGATTGTCGCTCGTGACTTTTTTCCCGGTGAACATGCTCATGCAGAAATTGATGATGAACGGAATCTG
>JAYVRQ010000500.1:0-15590 GCA_043776145.1 Chthoniobacteraceae bacterium | reverse complement strand
AGCAGCGCGTGGTCGCGAGCGGCTGGGAAAAGCAGGTCGTCGGCGGGGGCGGCGGCATCGTCGATGCGCTCGGGCTCACGATGGATCGCGAGGGCAATTTGTATTTCGGCCTCGGCGTGAGCGCCTACAACAACGCGTATCTCCTCGACGCGAAGCAGGAGAAATCCGCGTTCAACATCGCAACCGAGCGCGGCACGATCCAGCGCGTGTCGGCGGATTTTTCAAAACGCGAAACGGTCTGCACCGGCATCCGCTATCCCGTCGGCGCGGCGTTCAATGCGGCGGGCGATTTGTTCGTCACCGAGCAGGAAGGCGCGACGTGGCTGCCGAATGGAAACCCGTTCGACGAACTGCTGCACATCCAGCCGGGCCGGCATTACGGCTTCCCGCCGATGCACCCGAAGTGGCTCCGCGGCGTGATCGACGAGCCGAGCGTCTTCGACTATGCGCCGCAGCATCAGAGCGCGTGCGGCTTCGCGTTCAATGAAGGTGCGAAAATTTTCGGCCCGTCGTGGTGGAAAGGCGACGCGCTCGTGACCGGCGAATCGCGCGGAAAACTCTGGCGCACGAAGCTCGTGAAAACAGACGCGGGGTACGTCGCGCAGAATCAACTCATCGCCGCGCTCTCCACGCTCACCGTCGATGTCGCGCTGTCGCCGCGCGGCGATTTGCTCGTGGCGTGTCACACCGGCGGACCCGATTGGGGCACGGGGCCGCAGGGTGCGGGGAAGATTTTCAACATCGCCTATACCGCGAAAGACGCGCCGCAGCCCGTCGCCGCGTGGAGCGCGAGCCCGACGGAATTGCGCGTGGCCTTCGATCGCGAAATCGACGCGGCGAAACTGCGCGATCTCGCGAAACGCACGACGATCACGCAAGGCCAGTTCGTCGCCGCGGGCGATCGCTTCGAGTCGTTCCGCCCCGGCTATCAAGTGGTGAAAGATCAGCAATCCGTCCCGCGCTACGACGTGCCCGTGCTCGGCGCATCGCTCAGCGCGGATCGCCGCGCGATCACGCTCACCACGCCGCCGCGCACCGCGGCGGTGAACTACGCCATCGCGCTTCCCGATGGGCTCGATCTCGCGAGCGATCTCACCGGCGTCGAAGCCGAGTGGAAATCGAGCGATGGAAAAGAATCGTGGCGCGGCTGGCTGCCGCATCCCGATCTCGCGATCGCGCGCGAGCTGACGAGCGCGAGCGCGGAGCACGCGCAGCTTTTCGCGCTGCTCGCGAAGCCCGGCGAAATGAAGCTGCGCGGGCAGATCGACATTTGGCAAATGCTGCACCCGACCGTGCAGCCGGGCGCGGCGCTCGACTATGAACCATCGATCGAGAAGACGACCGTACGCTTCGGCGCGTGGGAAAAAACCGCCGACAGTCGCGCGGGTGCATGGCTGCCGTTCGACGTTTCTTTCACCTCAGGAAAGGCCGAGCCCGCGCCGAATTTGACGTGGAGCACCGACGCCGATCCGCGTCCGCGCGCGATGCCGCTGCGCCGCATCCTGCTTCCGTGGGCGAAGCCGCACGCCGAGCCGACGGCGCTCATCACGGAGCGCGAGGTGCCCGAAGTCCAAGGCGGGAACTGGCTTCGTGGGCGGACGCTCTTTTTCGGCAAATCGACCTGCGCGACCTGCCATACGATGCGCGGTGAAGGCGGACACGCCGGACCCGATCTTTCCAATCTCACGCAGCGCGACTACGCGAGCGTCGTGCGCGACATCCGCGAGCCGAGCGCCGCGCTGAATCCCGATCACATCGCGTATCTCATCGAGCCGAAGGAAGGCGCGGCCTTCGCGGGAGTCGCCGTCGGCGAAAATCGCTACGCCGACGCGGCGGGAAAAATCCACGAACTGTCGCGCGCCGCGATCAAATCGACGCAAGCCCTCGCTATCTCGCTCATGCCGCCCGGCCTGCTCGAAGCACTCGCGCCCGACGAGCAGCGCGACCTTCTCACCTTCCTCCTCATCCCGCCGATGCAGCCCGCGCCGATCCAGGCTCCGAATCCCCCGCCGCCGCACAAGCGCGCCGAAGTCGATGCGTTGCTGAAACAGATCGCGCCAGTGGGATTGAAAATGGAAAATGCGAAATGGAAAATTGTGCTCTGCGACGGCCCGAAAGATCACGGCCCCGGCGAGCACGATTATCCGCTTTGGAAAAAACGCTGGTCGCGCCTGCTCGCGTTCGCCGATGGCGTGGAGGTGAGCACTGCGACCGTGTGGCCGAGCGCCGAGCAGTGGCAGAGCGCGGATGTCGTCGTGTTCTTTTCCAACAACCCTGGCTGGAACGCGAACCGCGCGCCTGAACTCGACGCCTTCCTCGCGCGGGGAAAAGGCGTCGCGTATTTCCACTGGGCGGTCGATGGCCACGATGCCGCCGATCTTTTCGCCGACCGCATCGGCCTCGCCGCCGTGCAAAGCCTCACCAAGTATCGCCACGGCGCGGTCGATTTCATTTTCAAAAATCATCCGCTCACCGCCGGCCTGCCGCCGCTGCATCTCGTCGATGAAACGTATTGGGGACTGCGCGGAGATGAAGCGCGGCTCCAACTCATCGCGAGCGCGCCCGAGGACGGCGCGGAGCGTCCCCAACTCTGGACGCGCGAGCAGGGCGGGGGACGTGTGTTTGTCTCAATCCCTGGCCACTACAACTGGACCTTCGACGATCCATTCTTCCGCGTGCTCGCGCTGCGCGGCATCTGCTGGGCGGGCGGGCAGCCGATGGATCGCCTGCTCGATCTCGTCACCATCGGCGCGCGAATCGAGGAATGATGCGGAGGCTCCAGCGGCGCTCCCGCCGAGCTTCTACTGTTCGTTTCCGGTGGCGCGCTTGAGCCAGCCGATGTCGTAGAAAACATCGGCAAAATTCGAGAGCTTCGTTTTTGGGAAGACGGTCTCTGCCGAGTTGAGATAGGACTGAGCCTTCTTCTCGTCGCCGTGCGCGAATTCCCAAGCGGCGAAGGCGAAGAAGTAAATCGGCGTGTCGTTGAGCAGCGGAATTTTGTCGAGTTGCACCTTGGCGCGCTCGTCGTCTTTTTCGAGCAGGTAGGTCAGGTAAAGACGGAATTTGATGAGGTCGGCGCTCGCTTCATCGTCGAGCAGTTTTTCATAGGCGAGCCGCGCCTCGGCATACTTGCCCTGCATGAAGGGGATTTCCGCGAGGTTGAAAAGCGCGGGAAAAAATTTCGGATCGAGTTGCAGCGCCTTGAGGCAAAACTCGCGGCCTTCGTCGAATTTTTTTTCCTCGATGGCCACGGCGGCGCGGACGTTCACCGTCATGGCCGATGGCTGATACAAGCCCTCGGCCTTGTCCACGAGCGCAATGGCCGTCTTAAAATCGCGCGCCGCGAAACTGCTCATCGCGCCCTTCAGAGTCGCGATATAGGCGGGCGGCATGTCCTTTGGTTTTTCCGCGCCGAAGCCGGATGCGGCGAGAGCGAGGATGCACGCGGTGGAGAGGAATTTGCGAAAGCTCATCGTTTTTTTGGGAAAGTCCGGCAAAGTCCGTGGCCGGGTGGAAAAATGCAAGTGTGCGCTAAGCGGCGGCAATTTCCTCGCCGACCATGAAGCGCACGAAGCGGCGGATGCTGAGTGTTTCGCCGAGCGACTTGCTTTTTTCCGCGAGGAGCTGGGTGATCGTGAGGTCCGGGTTCTTGATGAACGCCTGGTCCACGAGACACGAAGAACTGAAAAACTTGTCCATTTTCCCATCGACGATTTTCTCGACGATGTTGGCGGGTTTTCCGGGCGGCACCTGGCCGCGATAAACTTCGCGCTCGCGCTCGGCGAGGACGGGCGGGATTTGCGAGCGATCGACGCAGATGGGATTCGCGGCGGCGATTTGCAGCGTGATGTCGCGCACGAGTTGCTTGAAATCCTCGTTCTGCGCGGTCGCGTCTTTTTCCGCGCCGACTTCGACGAGCACGCCGACTTTTCCGCCGGTGTGAATGTAGGCGGCGACGAGGCCGTGGCCGCTGACTTCGAGGCGCTCGGAGCGGCGGATGAGAATGTTCTCGCCGATTTTTTGCACGGCGGCGATGCGGGCGGCTTCGAGATCGGCACCGGGCGTGGCGGCGATTTTTTTCGCGATGTCTTCGCAGAAGGCTTTGAAGCTGTCGTTCTTCGCCACGAAGTCCGTCTCGCAATTCACTTCGACGAGCACGCCGACTTTTGCGCCGGGCAGGATGGTCTGCGCGATGGTGCCGTCCTTGGCCTCGCGATCGGCTTTCTTCGCAGCGGAGGCGGCGCCTTTTTTGCGGAGCAAATCGACCGCGGCCTCGAGATCGCCATTCGTCTCGCCGAGGGCGCGCTTGCATTCCATCAGACCGGCGTTGGTCTTTTCACGGAGGGTTTTTACGAGTTGAGCGTCGATGACTGCGGTCATGGGGTGCAGAGGGTTGAGTGATGAATGTTGAGTGATGAGTATCGCTTGTTTTGTGAATGAACGTCGGGCGAGTGGGAGCGCCACTCAACTCTCAACTGCCATCACTGAACTGCGCGCGGCGCGTCTTATTCCGCGACTCCGGCCATCGCGACCTGATCCTTTTTCACGGAACCAGCGGTGGAGGAGACGATGGCATCGACGAGTTTTTGCAGGACGATGCGGATGGCGCGGATGGCGTCATCGTTGCCGGCGATCGGATAGTCGATGAGGTCGGGGTTCGCGTTGGTGTCCACGATGGCGATGACGGGGATGCCGAGGCGACGGCCTTCGGCGACGGCGATTTCCTCGCGCACCGTGTCGATGATGACGATGGCGTCGGGGTGCTTGTCCATGTCGCGGATGCCCTCGAGATTTTTGCGGAGCTTCTCGCCTTCACGCTTGATCGCCGAGATTTCCTGGTTGCCCATTTTGGAATACTCGGGCTGCTTTTCGAGATCCTCGATGTATTTGAGACGACCGATGCTTTTGCGGATCGTGGTGAGATTGGTGAGCGTGCCGCCGAGCCAGCGCTGGTTCACGTAAAAATGGCCGCAGGCTTGCGCGGCTTCCTTGATCGCCTCCTGCGCCTGCTTTTTCGTGCCGACGAAAAGCACCTTTCCGCCGCGCGCCGCGACGCTGCCGATGAACTCGGTCGCGCCTTGAAGCTGCTTCACGGTCTCGCCGAGGTTGATGATGTAAATGGCGTTGCGCTTCTCGAAAATGTAAGGCTTCATTTTCGGATTCCAGCGTTTGGTCTGGTGGCCGAAATGGACACCAGCCTCGAGAAGTTCCGTCATCAATTCAGTGGACATAGGTAATACAGGCGAGATTTAGGGCAGTGGAAAAATGGGCGGCATTCCTAAGCGCGGGCACGGGGTAACGCAATGGGAATCTTCCGCTAATTTTCCGCCCCGTGCGGGTGCTTTCGACGTGCGATTTGTCACAGCGGCGGGGCGAGCGTCGCCGTCCGCCAGACCCACGGGATGCTGAGCAAAGCCACGGCATTCCACCCCAAAAAGAACAGCCGCATCTGCCAGCCCGCGTAGGGCCGCGCGCGCCAGATCAGCGCGGCGTCGAGTAGGAAAAAGAGCGCGCCGCACGCGAGCGCGGCGGTCATCCAGAGGTCGCGCGCGCAGAGCCCGACGAGCGCGGCTTCGATCGCGAGGATGCAGGCCAGAAGCCATTTCGCGGGCACCATGCCGAAGACGCCCGCAGTGGTGCGGCGGCCTGCGGCGAGGTCGATGTCGCGGTCCATGATCTCGCCGAAAAGATGCGAGTGCATCGCGAAGAGCGCGCCGAAAACGAAGGTGAACCACGGGAGCTGTGGGAGGCCGCTGAGCCAACTGCTCAGCACGAAAACCAGAACGTAGGAAATCTGATTGAGCAGATCGACGACCGGCCAGTTCTTGAGTCCGGCGCGGGGCCAGTTGTAGAGCGCCGTCCCGGCAACGACCGCCGTCCACCATGCGAGCGACTTTCCACCGAGGAGCATGAAGAAGCTGACGACGAAGGGGATTTGCACGAGTGCGATCCAGCGCGGGAGCCGCGCGATTTGTTCCGGCGTCGGGCGCGCGCCGAAGAGGAACGTATCCTTGCGCAGATTGGCGCGGTCGTTGTCGGAATCGAAGATGTCGTTCCAGCCGTAGATGAGCAGCCCGAGCGGGAGCGTAACGTAGAAAAGGCCGAGCCAGAATGTCCAGTCATTCCACACAGCGCGCCGCCCGAGCGGCAGCAGATAAAACCAAATGGAAGTCAGCCAGAAGCCGGGGCGGGCAACTTTGAGGAGCCACATCTAAGCCGAAATGACCGCACAAAAAAATCAAAGCCTTTGCAGCCAACCCACCGGGTTACGGCGGCAGGCGTCCGGTGATCGTGTATGCGCCATCGCTGCCGTATTTCGAGTATCCGGTGCCTTTGATATCGCCTTCGCCAACGGGGCGGACACGGAGATAGCTGACTCCCTTCCCGAGCGAAACATTGAGCCCGGCCCCGAGCGATTTATCCAGTTTGTTGCTGGCAATGACCTGCCCGGTGCTGTCCAAAGCGTCGAGTCCCAGGTCGAGGTTGCCCACTTGATTGCCCAAACCGGCAGCCGAAACCAGCACGCCGCCGCCGTTCGGGAGTGTGATGGAAAATACGTCCACATCCCCGAGGTGATCGATCACGCCGTGCTGCTCGATCACCGTGCCACTGAATGACAGCGGGCTCGACGTCTCCGGCGTATCGCCGACATCGTCCGGGGCGTAACCAAATCCGTTGACATCGTTGGCGATGATTTCGATGTCGAATTCGTAGCGGTTTGCCCCCGCGTATTCCCCCTTGCTCCATTGCGTGAGGCTCTTCGTGAACGGCGCTCCCATGATCGGCCCCCACGAAGTCGCTCCGGTGCCGTGGCCCGCATAGTATTCCGCCCGGCCGACCAATCCGTCGTGGAGCAGGCCAAAGGTGTGGCCGCATTCGTGCGGGATCGTGTCTCCGATCGATTTCACCGTGGGATTGAAACACCAGCACGGGACGTTATCCGAAAAGACGGTGCCCGCGTAGGCAAAGCTGTTGAGGAACGCCACGCCGCCCGAACCCGGCGCAGCGGCATCGTTCGTCGTGACGATGCAGCGCATCCGGCTGCCCACCGGCGCGGCGCGGTATTTCGCATTGTCAGTGGTGATGTTGATGTTGAAGGCCAGAAAATCATCCTTCACCCGCCGAAATACATCCGCGCGCTGCGGGGCCGTGAGCGGCGACGCCGGAGCTTGAATCCGCCCCCAATCCGGGTCGTTGACATTGGCGCCGTCGAAATCCATGAAAATTACGGCGGTCGCACCCAGCCGGCTGTTGAGAATCGGCGTGACCACCGGAGCCGCCGCCGCGCGGCGTTTTGGCCCCACGAACGGAATGGCCTGCGGCAATCCCATGCAGAGAAAATCCTTCAGCGGGCGCTCGGTCATGGCCAGGCCCCCGTTTCCCGTCCGCGAAATCTGATACGCCAGTTTTTCTCCGTTCAAACGCACGAGCCCGACCGCTTCGTGTCCGTCGAACCCGAAGGAAAACCAGCCCTTCGCGCGGTCGCCGTCGAGCGGCCCGCCCACGCGCTTCCAACCGTTCTGCTCGATCACCGCCACTTCGACCACGCCGTGCATCTCGCCATTGAATGATGGAAAGCTCACCGTGTCGCCTTCCTCCAAATCGCTCAGCGAAGCGAACGATGCGGCATCAAGTTCCGCCGAGCGTCCGCGCAGCGTTTGCGGCGGGATGTTAAAATCCTCCACACTCGCGATGTGGAGCGCCTGGCCGGTCACATTTTTCAGTTTCGGAAAAATCATCTTCTTCCCTTCCGATGCCACCGAGTCGGCGTCGGCGGCAGCGTCCGTCGCGTTGCTTGAAACATGGGTCGCAGGCATGTCGCGAAGCGGTGCGGGTGAAGGCTCGACACTGGCTGTCGCGGATGGCTGCGGTGCGCCATCGTTTGTGTTTCGATCCAGCGCATACCACACGCTGAATGCGACGGCTGCGACAAGCGCGGCGGGAACGACGGACTGGCGGATTTGATTTGTTTTCATGGGACTGGAAGGACTGGCAAAAATGCAGTGGAAGGCCGGGGCACATTCCAATCGTCTGCAATTGAGAAGCGTTATCTTTTCTGTCTCGGTAACGAATCTGTCAAACCGCAATTGCGGCGCGCGGCACTTAAATCCACGCGTAGTGTTCCCACCCGTAAATCAGCACGCTGCCGAGGAACCCCGTCACCCCCACGAGCGCCGCGCCGAGCAGCAGCGCGCCGCGAAAACGCCGCCGCTCCTGCGTGCCCTCGGAGCACGGGCCGAGACACGCGAGCCCCGCGCAAATCACCGCCCACACCGAGGTCGCGCTGCCGAGCCAGCGATGCCACCAGAGCAGCGCGCCCGGCGCCTTGTCGTAGCTGCTGAAATACGCATTCATCCAGCCGAGCCCCGCCGCCGCGAGTCCGCCGAGCGCCGCCAGCACCACGAGGAAACGCACCGTCTGCATCCAGCTTTCGCGTTTGGAAAACCAGCCGATCGCCTCCGCGACCACTGCCACGAGCATCAGCGCCACGGGAAAATGCGTGGACACCGGATGAAACTTTCCGATCCAGCGCAGCGTCCGTTTCCATACCGGCTCCGACACGCGCGCCGCCACCACGGCTACCGGAGCGGGCGCATCTTTCTCGACGCCCGGCGGCAATTCCCCCGGCGCGCCGACTTCGATCCAGCGGCGCACCTTCTCCTTTTCCTCTTTCGTCAAAGCCGGGACGTTTGCATCCTCGCCGGGCATCTCATCGTGGAAGACGAGATCGTAAAGGTCCGACTTTTCCGGCTGGCCGCGCACGATGAATTTCGGATTCGCCGCGACCCGCTTCAGATCGAGCACGTATCCAAATTTTCCCTTCGGACGCGGCAGTTCCGCCCCGTGGCAATCCAGACACTTCGTCTCGAAAATCGTGCGGACTTCCATCGTGAGCTTCACCTGCTCGTCCTTGGGCGGAAGCGGCGCGGCGGACCATCCCCTCGCGGCCAACAAAATAAAAACCAGCGCGCGAAGCGGAGTGAGACTCATCGGAGGTGTGATGCTGATTTAGGAGGCGAAATGGTCGCGTTTCTTAGATGGGAAACCGGGTGCCTGCAATGGCCGCACCCTCAAATTCACCGCCGCATTGCGCCCGCGCCCGCAACCGCTAAAGTGCCCGCCTCCGCACTTTGAACACGCACTCGAACGACGACCTCCTGCGCAGCCTGCGCGCCGCGCGCAGGCGGATGCGGACCCATTTGTTTTTCGACCGCTTCACGAGCCTTGCGCTGTGCGCCGCGCTCGCGCTCATCGCCATCGCGGCGGTGCGGCGGTGGATGTGGCAAGGCGCGCTGCCGGGACCGGGCTCGTGGCTCGTCGCGATGGTGCTCGCGGGGATTGCCGCGCTGCTTTTCGCGCTGCTCCGCCGCCTCGAACTCCGCGACATCGCCGCGCTGGTCGATCGCCTCGGCGGGACGCACGACCGCTCGCTCACCGCGCTCGCCTTCGCGGAATCCCCGACGCCTTTCCAAACGCTCGCCGCGCAGGAATGCCGCGCCTTTCTCGCGCGGAAAAATTTCGCGCGTCTCGTTCCGATCCGCGTGCCGCGCGCCGCGTGGTGTCTGCTCATTCCCATCGTCACGCTCGCGCTGCTGCATTGGGAAGCGCGCCTCGCCGAAGACGCGCGGCGGCGCACTGCGGAAGCCGCGCAGAAGGAAGCCGCCCCAACCGCGCAGCGTCTCGAACAACTCGCGAAAGAAATCGAAAAATCGCCCGACGCCGCGAAGGACGAGGAACTGAAAAAACTCACCGAGCAACTTAGAAAAAGCGCCGAGCAACTCCGCGCGCAGGACAGCGGCGCGGAGGAAGCCGCCAAGGCCGCGCTGCGCGAAATCTCGAACCTCGAACAAATGCTCGCGCAAATGCAGAAGCCGCCTGCGAGCGCGACGCCCGAGGAAATGAAACGCCTCGCCGAAGACCTCGCGAAGAACGACGCCACGAAAGCTGCCGCCGAAGCCATGAAGGCCGGCAACCTCGCGGAAGCCGCAAAGGAACTCGACGACGCAGCCAAACAACCCACCAAAGAGCAGGCCGAGAAGACGCTGCGCGAAGCCCTCGATCGCCTTGCCCAGCAGCGCCAGCTTTCCGAAGCCATGCAGCAACTCGCGAAGCAACTCCAGCAGGGCGAAGGCGGACCTTCCAGCGAGGCGCTGCAAAAACTCGCGCAAATGCTCCGCCAAATGGGTCAGCAAAAAGACTCGTCGGGACAACCCGGCAAACAGCCCTCGGCGCAGATGCTCAAGAACCTCATGGCCGCGCTCGAAAACATGAAGTTCGGCGATCAGCAGCAGCCCGGCGGTGATCCCAAATCTTCCGGCGATGGGGATGGCCAGCTAACCATCCAGTCTTTCTCCAAACCCAAACCCGGCGACTCGCCAGGCTCCGACGCTTCCCAAATTCCCTCCGGCCAGCCCGGCAGCGAGCGCGACCCCGGCACCACCGAAACACCCTTCGGCCAAAAGCCTGGCAACACCGCCGACAACGGCCAGGACGCCGCGCTCAAAGGCCGGCTCGCGGAAGGCGAATCGCTCTCCCAACTTCTCCCCACCGCGGGCGACACCTCGAAAAGCGCGCGCCGCTACAAGGAACTCTTCGACGCGATGGCTCCCGCCGCCGAGGAAGCTGTCGTGCAGGAAAACATTCCGCTTGGCTCCCGCTTCCTCATCAAGCGTTACTTCGAGAGCATCCGACCCAAAGAATAAATACCATGACCGAAGCCCCACCTCCCGCCCTCGACGCGCGCGTGCAGCAATTCAAAACCACCTTCCAGCGCATCCATACCGAGATGGGTAGGATGATCGTCGGCCAGCACGAGATTCTCGATGGCGTCCTCACCGCCTTCTTCGCTGGCGGCCACGTCCTTCTCGAAGGCGTGCCGGGATTGGGAAAAACCATGATAGTTCGCACGCTCGCCGAAGCCGTCGATCTTACCTTTTCCCGCGTCCAGTTCACGCCGGACCTGATGCCTGCCGACATCGTGGGCACCAGCATCATCATGGAAGACGAGAAGGGACAAAAGGAGGTGAAGTTCCAGCCCGGTCCTGTCTTCGCCAACATCCTCCTCGCCGATGAAATCAACCGCGCCACGCCCAAGACCCAAAGCGCGTTGCTCGAAGCCATGCAGGAAAACCATGTGACCGTTGGCGGAAAGCAGCATCCCATCGCGCAACCTTTTCTAGTTCTAGCCACCCAGAACCCATTGGAAATGGAAGGCACCTATCCATTGCCGGAGGCGCAGCTCGACCGCTTTTTCTTCAAGCTCAAAGTCCGCTACCCCAGCGCGGACGAACTTCACACCATCCTCGAACGCACCACGACGACCACTGCGCCCGGCATCACCAAGGTTCTGCACCACGCCGCGGAAGTCACCGCGCTCCGCCAGATCGTCCGCGAAGTCCCGCTCGCCTACGAAGTCCAGGCCCACGCCATCGACCTCGTCATGTCCACGCATCCCGAGGACAAGCACGCCGCGCCGCTCTCGAAGCGTTACGTCCGTTACGGAGCCAGCCCGCGCGGCGCGCAGGCGCTCATCCTCGCCGCAAAAATCAACGCACTGCTCGACGACCGCTACCACGTCTCACGCGCCGACATCGACAAAGCCGCCCTCGCCGCGCTGCGCCACCGCATCATCATGAATTTCGAGGGCGAAGCCGAGGGCAAGACCAGCGACGACGTGATCGCCGAGATTTTGAAGCAGAACGGCTAACGCGCGAGATGTGCGATGAGTTCCTCGTGGGGAACGAGCACCTCCTCGCGCGTCGCCAGCGTCTTCACTTTCACCTGCGGCCATTCGTCGCCGATCAAGACGGCCAGCCGCGCGCCGAGCTGTTCGGCGGTTTGAAATTGCTTCCCGACTTTCGCCGGAACGAGCGGGAAGTCGGTGCGGTGGCCCGCGTCGCGCAGGCTTTGCGCGAGGGCGAGCGCGTCGGCGCGGCGTTCTTCTTTCGCGATCACCACGTAGATGTCGCACGCGCGCTCGCTCGCGAGCCACGCATCCATTTGCGCCTTCGCGGCGGGCGTGTCGTCGATGAGATTGGCGAGCACCACGTCGCCCATGCCGAAGCCGAGCGCGGGCAGATCGATTTTCCCGTCGCTCATCAAGGCCATTAACGAATCGTAGCGACCGCCGCCGGAAAGCGCGCGCTCGTTCAGGCTGCGATCGAAGACCTCAAACACGACGCCCGTGTAGTAGGCGAGCCCGCGCACGATCGCGTAGTCGATCTCGACGAACGCGCCGAGCCCGCGCGCCGCGAGATCGGCGAGGACCGGCACGAGTTCCGGCGCGGGCGTTTTGCTGCGCATGAAATCGAGCACCTCCCGCGCGCCGATGCCGAACTTCGCGAGCGCGGCATCCGTCTTCTCCGGCGGGTTGCGCTCCGCTTTATCGACGGCTTGGAAAAACTCGTATTCGTCTTCCTGCCGCCCTCCGCGTTCCGAAAAAAAGCGCGCCCACGCGGTGCGGCTGCTGAGCCGGACGACGAAATCTTTTTCCGAAAAACCCAGCGCGCGCAGCATGTCGATCTGCATCGCGAGCAACTCCGCATCCGCCGCCGGAGACCCCTCGCCGATGATGTCGCAATTGAGTTGATAGAACTCGCGCAGCCGTCCGCGGCCCTGCCGCTCGTGGCGAAAACAGTTCGGCGTCGAAAACCATTTCATCGGCTTTTTGAAATCGCGTTCGCGCGCCGCGACGAGGCGCACCAGCGTCGGCGTCATCTCCGGCCGCAGCACGCCTTTGAGCACGCCGGGGTCCGCCGTCGCGCCGACCGTGAACATCTGGCCGACGAGTTCGCCGCCGCTTTTTTTTTCGTAAAGCGCGAGCGCCTCGACCACCGGCCCGTCGTATTCCACGAAGCCGTAGCGCCGCGCGACCTCGCGCCATTTCGTGAGGAGATAATTCCGACGGGCGCAGTCGTCGGGATAAAAGTCGCGGAAACCGGGAAGCGTTTGCATGGGCGCGGACGATGCACCGGCATTCCCGGCTTTGCCAGTCTTGACCGCCTGCCCCTGCGCGTGCTCAATGCCCGCATGAAACGACTCCTCCTTCCCCTCATCGCCCTCCTCGCACTCGCGCCCGCTTTCGCCGCCGAAGCCCCGCGCATCGAAATCACCGACGCCGAAATTTCCGAAGGCTGGACGCCGCTCTTCGATGGCACCACTGCGGAGCCGTGGTGGCGCGGTTACAAAAAAGACAAGATGCCCGATGGCTGGAAGATCGAGGAAGGCGCGCTCGTCTGCCGCGGTGGCGGGGACATCGTGACGCGGGAGGAGTTCGAGAATTTCGAGTTGTCGATCGAATGGAAAATCAGCGAGGGCGGGAACAGCGGCATCATGTTTCGCGTGCAGGAGACGGATGGGCCGCCGTACGCGACCGGGCCGGAGGCGCAGATTCAGGACAATGTGAAGGGCAAGGATCCGGAGAAAGCGGGATGGCTTTACCAATTTTACCGATCCGAAAAGGACGCGACGAAACCCGTCGGCGAGTGGAATCTTTTCAAGCTCAAATGCAACCGCAACAAGTGCGAGCACTGGCTGAATGGCGTGAAGTATTGCGAATACGAAATCGGCTCGGCGGACTGGAACGAGAAGCTCGCGAAATCGAAGTTCGCGAAGATGCCCGGCTTTGCCACGAAGGCGAAAGGGTTCATCTGCCTTCAGGATCACGGCGATGTCGTGTCGTTCCGCAATATCAAGATTCGCGCGATCGAGTAGGTAAGCGGAGCTTCGGGGACAAGTGCGCTTCCAAGCTGGAGCTTGGGAAACGAGGGGCTAAAACGGGTGGGAAGACCGGAGAATGAGGTCAAAAAAGGCCAAAATGCCGGGCTTGCCTTGGAAAATGCCGGGCCAGCATTGTTCAGGGCGCGGCTCGCCGTGGACACCGTTTGGCTCGCCGTGGAAACCGTTTGGCTCGCCGTGAACACCTTTTGGCTTGCCGTGGACAGGAATTGACGCTGGTCGAAGAAAGCAGCATGATTTCGTGTTCACGGCGGGAGTTTTCCTGAACAGGGCGGGGGTTTTCCTGAACACGGCGGGAGGCGCAGTTTCCAGGAAAAGCCGGGCATTTTCCCCGGCAGGGCGCGCATTTTTGAGAATTTTGATGGAAAATGAGGATTCGGAGGCGGCGTTTTACAGAGAAGCCACGCCATTTTACAGAGAAGGCGGAGCGTTTTTCAGGGTTCCCTGATCGGCGGCCACCCTGGAGTTTCCGCTTGCACAGGCGCGGGGCGAATTGCTCTGTGATCGCGCCAACATGCCGCCACTCGAAATTTTCGGCCTCGTCGCAGCGGCTGCCGCCGCGGGCGCGATCAATGCGATCGCCGGTGGCGGCACGCTGCTGACCTTTCCGGCGCTGCTCTTTTTCGGCACCGCGCCGGTCGTCGCGAATGCCACGAGCACGCTCGCGCTCGTGATCGGCACGGTGGGCAGCATCTTCGGATTTCGCCAGCATTTGCGGGTCGTCTGGCCGTGGCTCGTGCGTTTTGCGTTCGTGAGCGCGGCGGGCGGGTGGCTGGGGAGCCTGCTGCTGACTCGGACCGACGATCGCGTTTTCGTCAAACTGGTGCCTTTCCTCATTTTGTTCGCGACCGTGCTTTTTCTGGCGCAGGGCGCGTTCCGCAAATTCGCGGGTGAAGCCTCCGTGCATCCGCGTCGTGTATGGATCGCGGTGCTGTTTCAATTCGCCGTGTCCGTGTACGGCGGATACTTCGGCGCGGGCATCGGCATCCTCATGCTCGCCTCGCTCGGCTTTCTCGGCCTGCGCGACATTCACGAAATGAACGCGCTGAAAAATGCGCTCGGCTCGCTCATCAATCTCGTCGCCGCCGCGTGGTTCATCGCGAGCGGGCTCATCGACTGGCCGAAGGCCGGCGTGATGACCGTGGGCGCGCTCGCCGGATATTTTTTGGGCGCGCATTTTTCGCAGCGCATCCCGCAGGCCGCCACGCGCCGGCTCATCACCGGCATCGGCTTCGCGATTTCGGCGGTGATGTTTTACCGCCAGTTCCGCTGAACGTCGCGGAAAAAGCAGAGCGGCTGGCACCCCCCCGAGCACCAGCCGCTCACCCCTAACCCCAGGTTTTTTTCCCCGGCGTCAACCACCCGGTTCGAGAACAACGAAGGTCCGCCTGCCCTTCCGCTCGACATTCAAAAGCACACTCTTTTTCGCGCCCTTTCCCGCGCCCGCCGTGATCGCCTCGAAGACCGCGCCGGGGCTCGCGACGGGCTTCGATTCCACGTCGGTGATGATGTCCCCGCTCAGCAACCCGGCCTTCGCCGCAGGGCTCTCCGCGGCGACTTCCGCGACGACCGCGTGTTTATCCGCCGCTTTCAATTTCAGGCCCAGCGTCTCCGCATCCGGCGCGGCGGTTTTGCCCGCGGGCGTGGTCGAGACTTTGGTGAAATTCGACGGTAGTTCGCCGGTGGTCACGGGGATTTGCATCATCCGGCCCGCGCGCCACACGCTGAGTTGCACGACCTGCCCCACTTTTTTTCCCATGATCGCTTTCTGCAAATCTTTCTCCACCGAGATGGGCGAGCCATCGACCTGCGTGATGACATCCGGCACGCGCAGCCCGCTTTTCAACGCGGGC
>JAYVRQ010000499.1:0-4303 GCA_043776145.1 Chthoniobacteraceae bacterium | reverse complement strand
AGCGGCGGGTACAGCCCAAACTACGATCTTTGGTCCACGGGAGGCACTACCACTCAGGGTGAGAGTGCTCCCACGGATGCCGAGCGGAAACGCTGGATTAAGAACTGGTAGCTAATCAAACCATTCGTCTTCGGGATCAAAGGCGGGAATGGGGATGTTCACGAGCCTGAGTTTGCCGATGGCGCGGTGACGGCAGCCGGGCTGGATCAAGATGGAAGTGAGTGGTTTGACCGGGCTGAGTTCGCCGTCTAGTTCCATGTGACCTTCCCCTTCGAGGATGAGATAAATCTCGGTCATGCGTTTGTGGTAATGGGTGCGAGCGTCTTCCTGGATGTCCACGAGATGCACGGTGGCGAGCGGGTTTTCCGGCGTAACGAACCCGCGGCGCGTGATGCCGCACGGGCAGCGCGTGGGAGTGAGTTCGTCGAGTTGGGTTATGAGGTAGTTTTTCATGGGACGCTGGCTGGCTTTGAAATGCGCGTCAGTTTGCGGATCGCGCGTTTGAAGGAAACGGCGGCGGCGGCCTGGCCCGCGTAGCGCGCTCTGATGTAAAGCGCGGCGGCATCGCGGATGGCGGCGGCCTCTTGCGGGCATTGCGCGGCGGCGCGTTCGGCGAATTGTAGCGGGCCTTCCCACGGTTCGCGGGCGATCCCGGCTTTCGCCAGGGCGCGGCAGAAGCGCGCGTAATCGCGCACCAGCGGATCGACCCGCGCGGGCCGCGCGCGCCCGATCCACCACGCGGGCGCACCGAAGAGGAACAGCACGCCGATCGCCATCCAAAGCACGATGACCGGTGGCGTGAAATCGCCGAGTCCGGCGAGATTGAAAAACGTGCGCTGGGCGTCCTCGTCGTAGTTCACGACGCGCAGATCCCATTGATACTTCACGTTGTCCCACGCGAGCCGGGCCTCGCGCAGCATCGCGCGCAAACCCGCCGCGCCGGCCGAGGTTCCGGCGGCGGCGTTGACGGCGAGCGATTGCGATTCGAGGAAAGACTCGGAGCCGGAACTGATGCGATCCGGCGCGATGACATTGGTGGGATCGACGCGCTGCCAGCCCTCGCCTTTCAGCCACACCTCCGCCCAGGCGTGCGCGTCGAGCTGCCGCACGAGGACGTAGTTTCCGAGCCGGTTGTATTCGCCGCCGTGGTAGCCGATGACGACGCGCGCCGGGATGCCCGCGATGCGCATGAGCGTGGCGAACGCCGCGGCGTAGTGCTCGCAAAAGCCGCTCCGGCGTTGAAAAAGAAACTCGGTGAGCGCGTCCGGCCCATAGGTGTTCGGCGCGAGGGAATAGGTGAAATTTTCCTTCCGAAAAAAGCGCAGTGCCGCCTCGACGACCTCGCGATCCGGCGCGCCGCCCGCGCGCCAGGAATCGACGAGCGCCTGCACTTGCGGGGAAATTTGCGACGGCTTGCGCGTGCCTTCGATCCGGTGATCGGGCCGGAGTCCGGCCTCGTGATTTTCCGGGCGCGACGTGACTTCATAACGCAGCGGCGAGGCGATGGGACGGACACTTTCCAAAAAACCGCCGGCCTGAAATTCGGAGTCGCGCGGGGCGATGGCCGGGCGGTCGAGCGCGAAGAGCCAGCGCCCGCCGTGCGGATCGAGAAAGATGCTCTGGCGCACGGCGGGACCGCCGAATTGCCCCGGAAGATTCTCGGCGCTCATCGAGCGCGAGCCCCGTGCCCACGTCAATCCGTCGCCGCGCCAGAGCACCGCGCCGCGCCAGTAGAGCTGCGAGAGCGGAGGCACGCTGCCATCGGGAAAGTCCGCGCGGAAGGCGCGGGCTTCGTTGCGCGTGAGCGACGCGAAACTTCCCGGCGAAAGCTGATCACTCATGCCCGTGACGCCGGTGAGCGAGCGGCTGAATTGAAACCGGAAGTCGCCGCGATTTCTCGGAAAAAACAGGAACAGCAGGACGATGATGAGCAGCGCCTGCGCGAGCAATTTCAACGCGAGTCCGAACGCCCGCGCAAAGCCGCTGCGTTCCGGCGCGTGATGAAAACGAATCAGCGAAGCCGCGAGCAGCAATCCGACCGCACTGCTGTAAAGCCAGCGCGAAAGATCCTGCGAAAAGAAGAGCCCGCACAAGCACAGGAACCAGCCGAGCAGCACGAGCACTTGGAAATCGCGCACCGTGTTGGACTCGAGCAGCTTCAGCGAAAGCAGAATGAGCAGTACGCCAAGGCCGGGCTCGACGCCCATGAGTCCGCCGTACGAAAACGCGACGCCGCCGAGGCCGATGGCGAGCAGCGCGAGTTTCAGCGGGACCGATGGGAGCCGCAGCCGCCGGCGGTTCACGAGCAGTCGCAGCAGGATCGCCGCGGCGAAAAGCGCGACGGCCCACGGCGCGACATGATCGAGCAGCGGCACCGTGGCGAGCACGAGCGCGAGGCACACGCCGGTGAGCGGGCCGGTGGCGAGCGTGCTGTGTTGTCCGCGCCAGGAATTCATGCGGTGTTTCAGCAACACCGGACATGCGCGCGGGGGGAATGACAAACGACAAATGGGGCTGCCGTTCCGCGCAGGATGGTGATGTCGCCCGCCTCGATCTTCTGCGCAATGCGCGCGTTCGGGTCGGCGAGTTCCGCCAGTCGCTCTTGCATCAGCCTGCGCGCCATTCGCTCGCGGCGGAGATCCGAGCCTCAGACTTGTCACCAAATCAGCGGAATGCCATACGCCGGGAAAGCCCCATCCGGCGACACGACCCGCAATCCGGCAATCTGCGCTTGCGCGAGAATGACCCGGTCAAACGGGTCTTTGTGGTGAAGAGGCAACTCGCTGCCGGTGAGCAAAGCCGCCGCTGTCAGCGGCATCTCGATCAAACTCCATTGCCGCACCTGTTCGCTCCACCACACGCGCGGAGAGTCTGGCAGCGACAACTTTCCCGCTCCATGCTTGAGCGTGATCTCCCACAGACTGGCGTGACTCACATGCAGCACCGAAGCCGGATCGTCGATGGCTGCCGCCGCACTCGCGCTCAAGCGTTCCGGCTCGCTCGCCAGCCAGATCAGCGTGCAAGAATCCAGCAGCAGATTCACAACAGCCCGAGTTCCCGCATCCCTTCCTCATCCATCGGCGCGAATGCCGCCTCGGACCAGCGCACTGGCGCGGAAGTCAGTTCTCCCACGCGCGGACGGGACGCTGATACAGCCGGAATGGGCACGATCCGGGCCACCGGCACCGTCCCACGATGCAACACCACTTCCTCGCCTTTTGCCACCACACCCAGCAGTTGAGAGAAATGCGTTTCCGCGTAATCAAGCGTCGTTTCCATGAGGAAAGTTTTCGCCGCCGAAACGGCGCACGTCAAGATGTTACCCCAGCAGCCGCTTCCAATCGCACCCGATCGTCGCACGCAGGCGGAGCAGGGTCGTCACGACGATGGCGCTGTCGCCCGCCTCGATCTTCTGCATGGTGCGAGGGATCAGGTCGGCGAGTTCGGCCAGCCGCTCCTGCGTCACCCCGCGCGCCATCCGCTCGCGGCGGAGATTGTCGGCGAAAGTACGGAGCGCACGCGATTCTGCGGAGCGTTTTGGCACGACCCATCAAGGCGTGGAATGAGGTGAATCGAACACGGCCCAAGGGGGCGTGAGTCTGCGGAGTTTCGTCTTGCTTTCCATTACCTCCGCATCAGCCTCTTGCGCGTCTCACCCTGCGGACACCGCTGCCTATGAATTCCTTTCTCCCCCGACTCCTCCGCGCGGCGGCTCTGCTGTTCGTGTCCGCGATTCTCTCCGTCGCGTCATCCTCGGCGCAGTCCCTCCCTTATCTCCTCGAACCCACGGCTCCGGCACCTTCGATGCGCCTCCTCTGGCAGACCGAGCCCGGTGTCCGTTACGACCTGTGGCAATCCACCGATCTCCTCCAGTGGAACAATGTTCCCGGCTTTCCCACCACCGCCCCCGGCCTGTCGATCCAGTATCCTTTCAATATCGGCCCGCGCGGATTTTTCCGAATCGTCCCCATCGACGAACAGCCGCCCGTCGTCACCGAGCAGTTCCCCGCCGATGCCGGATTCGCGGTGGGGCGGTTTGCCGATCTCGTTGTCCGCCTTGCCGACGCCACTGGCATCGACCCCGCGAGCATCCGCCTCACCGTCGGTGCCGTCGGCCCGCTCGCCGTGGGCGCTCCGGGATTAACCTTTTCGGGCGGCACACTCACCTACGACTCCGGCGCTGCGCCACTCGGCGAGCATGGGGCCACCGTTTCCGCCACGCTGGTTGCCGCAGACACACTCGGCCACACACTCACGCGCACTTGGAGCTTCAAACTCGAACCCGAGCCCGTGGTCGCCAGCG
>JAYVRQ010000498.1:0-15604 GCA_043776145.1 Chthoniobacteraceae bacterium | reverse complement strand
GCGTCTTCGAAAGAACGCTCACCACATTCACCAACGCCTTTGAATACGTGGCTGGAACCGGTTTTTTTGGCAAGGGTCTGGGGCTCGGCACGAACGCTGCCGGGGGAATCATGACAGGCTCGCGCGCTTTTCTCGTAGCGGAAGCCGAATGGCCTCGGGTCGTCGGTGAGGTGGGCGCTTTGCTCGGCTTTGCCTACATCGCACTGCGTTTGGCCATTTTGATTTACCTCTTCAGAATGTCGTTCGCGGCGCTGAATCGTGGGGAATCGCTCGCGATGCTGATTTTCGGAATGGTCGCCACTCTCATGCTCAACAGCCCGTGGGGTGCAGGGTCGTGGATGAGTTTTTCCATTTTCGGTGCGGGGCTTACGCTGGCAGCGGCAAGACCGCAGACGGAGACAAGTGTGGAAATCCTTCCACTGCTAAATCCGGTCCCGCAAATCCGTGCGCGAGGGCGGTCCATTTATGCGGAGCATCTCCACGCGTCGAATCGGAAGCTATGATCGTCCAGTGAACATCGGGAATATTCTTGGCGAAACGCAGACTCCGGATTCGATGGACGGGACGAACCGGATTCAGGCATTGAGAGGCTCCGGGCTTTTTCAATGCTTTCGGCGCACGTATCTCAAAGCGCATGAATAGCAATCCAACGCATCCCCGGCGCATCGTGGTGTACCGCATCGGAAGTTTGGGAGATACCCTCGTCGTGCTGCCGGCGTTCCACCTCGTGCGGGAGGCATTCCCGGATGCGCACATCACTTTACTTACCAATTTTCCGATGAACGCCAAGGCGGCGCCTATGGAAGCAGTCCTGATGAATATGGGGCTCTATGATGACACTCTCCGATACCCTGCCAGCGTTCGCAACCTCGGCGAATTGCGTGAGTTGCGGAAAAGTCTCCGCGCCGGTCGTTACGACTGCCTCGTCTATCTCGCGAAGCCCAAAGGCGGAATTCTGACAAGCATCCGAGACTACGTTTTTTTCCGGTCGAGCGGGATTCCAAAAGTTCTCGGTGTTCCATTTTCCGGTCGCACATTGCGCTGTGATCCGATCCCAGGATCGTCCCTTCAAAAATCGGAAACGGTGAGGATGATGGAAGCCCTCCAGTTTCTCGGCACGGTTGATTTGAATGATCGCAAGTGGTGGGATATGCGGTTCACGCCTGATGAGCTTTCCGGGGCCTCCGCCGTCTTTGCGAGGCACGGCATCACGGCACCCTTTCTTGCCGCCGCCATCGGGACGAAGAAAAAGACGAACGACTGGGAGGAGCCGAACTGGCAGGAATTGATCCGCCGCTTAGCGGCCCAGCATCCGGGGTTGCCGCTCGTTCTATTTGGCGTGAATGAGGAAAGAGAACGCTCTGAAAGGATGCTCGCACTTTGGCGGGGGCCAAAGGCCAATCTTTGCGGGGAGACCTCGCCTCGTGTGAGCGCTGCAATCCTCCGTAACGCAGCCGCGATGGTCTGCCACGACAGCGGGCCCATGCACCTCGCCGCGACGGTGGGTGTGCCATGCGTCGCGATTTTCTCTGCGCGTAGCAAGCCGGGCGAATGGTTTCCGCGGGGCAGCGACAACTCGATCTTCTACCAACAGGTGCCGTGCATGGGCTGTGATCTCTCGGAATGTGTGGAAAAGAAAAAAGTCTGCATCCTTTCCATCACCGTGGACCAAGTATATACCGCTGTGATGCAGCACCTCGCCGCTTCAGGCGCATCGTCGGGAAACCACACATTAGCCATCTCCTGATGTTTCGGATATTGATAGGCGGATTGATCGCGGTCCTTCCTTGGCCGATGCGGCGGTGGGTGTTGAATACCTTTTACGGATACAAGATCCACAAGACCGCCCGGCTGGGCTTTTGTTTTCCGGTGCCCCGGCATCTGGTCATGGAAGAGCATAGTTCCATCGGTCATCTCACCGTCTGCACGCATCTGGATCTCGTTCACCTCAAGGCCCACGCCTCCATCGGGAGGGGCAACTGGATCACGGGGTTTCCGACGGGCGGGACAAATCACTTCCTTCACCAGCCGGAGCGACGGGCGGAATTAATTGTCGGCGAGCACGCAGCGATCACCAACCGGCATCTGATTGATTGCACCGCACGAGTGACGATCGGAAAATTTGCCACTGTCGCTGGTTTCCAGTCACAGATTCTTACCCACAGCATCGACTTGGAAATGTGCAGGCAGTCCTCCGGGCCCGTCGCCATCGGCGACTACTGTTTCGTCGGCACGAATTGCGTGATCCTCGGCGGGAGCAAGCTGCCGGATTATTCCGTTCTTGCTGCGAAGTCGCAACTAGCAAAGGCGCTCAATGTCGAATATGCACTATATTCCGGTTTGCCGGCTCGCTTTGTGCAGGATCTCCCCCCCGAGTTCGGTTATTTTCGACGAACGGCGGGGCGGGTTGACTAGCCCTTTTGATCGAAGATAAGGTTATACCATCTTTCAGAATTGAGCGGACAGATTCGCGCCGCACCAAAGTAGTCTCCGACTTTAGTCGGCAAGAGTGTCCAGAACGGGAAGACCGACTAAAGTCGGTACTACTTTGCCAAGCCGCGCCGCCACCAAACAGTCCGGTTAATTCTGAAAGATTGTATTATTTGCAAAATGACCGATACGGTAGCACAAACAATGTGCTTTCACTGCCGACAATCAGTGTCGCAGCAAGCTAATGACAGAGAGGATCAACGCTGCGACGCTCAGCAAAATCGGGCCAAGAGATCCCCATCTGGATTGATGCCCGTCCGCTTCCGGTTTTCCGCCATTTGCGTCTGCAATGATCGGTAGTTGCAGGTTTGCCTCGCGATGAGTGGGCATGGGGTAGCGGATGCACACAGCGACTGCACTCGTGCCAGCGTGGCTGATACTGATTTCACATGCGACTGCGGAACCATCCACCTCCAGTTGTGGGCGGCCACTTTCGTCATGCCGGATTTCGATTTGCGCGGGACGCAGCGTGGCGAACTCCGCTCCACACTTCAATGCCGCCTCCTTGGCGCACCACAGCCCGGCGAGCGTCGTGCGCGGGTCCGGCTGGCGCGTGGCGTAGGCCGTCTCGGCCTGCGTGAAATTCTCGGTATAGAATGCCTCCTTCCAAGGATCGCCGGACCAAGGAAGGTTGGCGACTTCCTCGATATCGATCCCAATTCCTAGCGCTCCACTTACGGCGACCGGCGCGCGCGGCGACATTGATCCGGGCGGCGTCCGCGCGGTCGTATCCGCAGCTCCGCCATGGATCAATTCGCCAAAGGTGGAAGCCGTCCAGACCCCAGGAAGGTCCGCCCCGGCGAGGCGTTTGATGGCGGCGTGGAGTACGCGGCGGGAAATCGATCCTGCCAGGCGTTCCGGCGGCAGCACAAAGGAGTCGGAAATCCCGGATTCCGGAACATTGAAAAAGCGCGCAACGACGGCATGGATGGATTCGTTCATCTTAGTTTCCTGATAGGCAAATCGAGCACACGCAGCCCGGAGGTTCGATGCTCACGAGAAGCATGTGACCGCGCTTGCGAAGCAGCGAGGCAGGCTGGAGGCAAAGCGCGCACACTTTTTCTTCCTCGCGCTGGAGCGACTTTGCATGAGCGACGAGGCGGGTGGAAAGTTCGCTCAGGAATTCCCCGACGACGCGGCCGCCGTTGATTCGGTGATCGAATGAACAACTGAGGATGAAGCCGCCAGGGTGATCTGCGGCGATGCCGAGGATTGCGGCCTGATTGGTATTGATCAGCGGGTCAAAGGTGAACACGCCGGTGCCGGAGAGGTCGGTGACGGTGAATGTCGAGCCGGTCACATCGGCGACGGCGAGCGTATTCGTCGAGTAGCTCACGAGCAGATCGTCCACTTTGGCGGACAGCTCATCGAAGCCAAGTTTTTCCGCGCCGCGGATGACCAGCACTTTGAGCCCATGTCCCATGTCCACGGCGAAGCCGATGTTCACTCGGTGAAAGGCGAGTATCGCGTCTGCCTGGAAGCAGGCATTGAGCGACCGGAATTTTCCGAGCAGGCGGGCGGTCTCGAAGAGAATGATTGCGAGCCTGTTTGTCGGCGGCGTCTGGCGCGCGCACGCCTGTTGCATGCCGGCTGCCGGGCAGAGTTGGAAGAGCGTACTTTTCAGCACTGAGCGCGATGCGGCGAGCAACTCGCGGTTCTCGTATAGCTTCGCCCTTTCGAGGGGAGTGATTTCTCCCTCCTCCGATGGCGGCGTGATTTTCGGGGGAGCAGGAGGGACAACGGGTTCCGCCGGTGTCGAGGAGCGGCGCGGGGTCGGCTGGGTGCCGAGCTTCGCGCGGACGTCCGCCTCAGTGACTAATGCGATCCCGGCGAAGATGCTCTCATCGAGTTTGGATTCCGCGATCAACGCGCGGGCTCCACGACTGAAGACGGTGGCTTTTTCCGGGATTTGTCCTTCTGCCACGGGTGAATCGGTGGCAGCGATTTCTGTCTTGTCTGGCAGTCCGTCGGGATAGATGCGGCAGAGCGTTTCACCGACGGGCACCTCGGCTTCCTGATCCCACGAGTATTGCAAGACGCCCTCCGCTGGTGCGTGAACTTCGAAGACAGCCTTCGTCGTTTCCATCTCGGCCAGCAGGTCGCCTTCCTTCACGGTCGCGCCGGATTCCTTGCGCCAGTGCAGCAGGCGCGCGGTCACGTCGTTCACATTTTCAACCGGTACCTTGACCTCGATGGGTGGCTTCATGATCCGGCCAATTTCTGCAACGCCGCCACCACTTCGTCCGAGCCTGGCAGTGCAAATTTCTCAAGCTCGCGGGAGCACGGGATCGGGTGCGGCTGGGCGCATACCCGCGCTGCGTGAAGCGCCGTGCCCGGCAACCGCTCGGCACATGCGGCCAGCACCTCCGAACCAAAGCCGGCAAAGCCCTGGCCTTCCTCCACGACAAGCAGGCGGCCCGTGACTGCGACGGAGTCGAGAATCGGCGTCATATCCAGCGGAAACAGCCGCGTCGGCACCAGCACTTCGCAGATGATGTCGTGATCTTCGAAGGCACGCTTCACGGCGTCCTCCACGTCGTCAACGATTCCGCCGTACGTGACCACCGTGATATTTGCGCGGCCCTGCCCGTCGAGTTTCAGTGTGGGAAAAGCAGAGCCGTCATCGAGCCACACGCGTCCGTCAGGCGCTTGGCTGTGGACGCTCATGCCATACAGGAGTTTGTTCTCAAGGAGGAGGCACGGCTCGTTCAGGTGTTCGTGAATTCGTTGGAGCAGCAGGGCGGGGTCGCACACGGAGTTTAGCGCGACGATGTTCAGGCCTGGCGTGCCGAAGAAATGCCTTTCCAGGCACTGGCTGTGAGTCGCGCCGTATCCGCGTTTCCCTCCCATGGCCGCGCGGATGACGACTGGCACGGCGACTTGACCGGCATACATGTATGCAAACTTGCTCGCCTGATTGATGATCTGATCCGCCGCGAGCGTGATAAAGTCGCCGAACATGATCTCGACGAATGGCCGCAGGCCGGCAAGCGCGACGCCATTGCCGAGACCCGCAATCGCGGCCTCGCTGATGGGCGTGTTGCGGACGCGGCCAGGGAATTCCGTGCTCAATCCTTTCGTCGCCTTGAACGCTCCGCCGTAAGGGTCTTCCATATCCTCGCCAAAAAGCACCACGCGCTTGTCGTGTGCGAGGAGGTGTCTCAAACCTTCGCGCACACGCTCGACGACGCGCGGCTTCTGCCGTGCGCTGGGAATGTCCTTGGCCAGTGCCGCCGGCGTCCATGCAGGCACGCGCTTCGGCGCGATCGCCGCGAGTTCCGCGGCCGGCTGCGGAGCCGCTTCCAACTCCGCGAGGACAGTGTCAAGCCGCGCCTCGCACTCTTTCCGAACGCTGCTGTAGCTCTCGGGCGATTCGCGTTCGAAAACATGCACCGGATCGCGAGCGACGTATTCTGCGATCAGCTCCGGCGAACGGTTGTCATCGCCTTTTGAGTGTGCCTTCAGGCGGAAACAATCAATGGAAAGTGCTGCGGGTGCCTGCTCTTTGCGGACGTAATCTGCCGCCTTTTCGGCGATCACAAAGAGTTGCTCGCGGTCCCAGATATTTGCCTCGAAGTAGCGGACACCGAATGCCTCGAACCGGTCTCGAACATTGCCCGCGATAGTCGTCGAGGTGGCTGTGCTTTGCGCGTAGCCATTCTTTTCCAGCACGATGAGCAGCGGCAGCGACCATAGGCTGGCGAGATTCAGCGTCTCATATACGACACCCTGCCCGAGGGTGCCATCGCCGATGAAGGCGACCGCAATTCCTTCTGACTCGGTCATCTTCAGGGCCGCTGCGCAACCGGCAGCGATCGGAACGCCGCCGCCTTGGACGCCGTTGCTCAGGAAACGATCGCGGCAGATATGCTGGCTCCCACCGCGTCCCGCACAAATCCCCTGCGGCAGACCCATGATCTCCGCGAGCAGGCCCCGGACATCATCGGTCCATGCGAGGTAGTGCCCATGGCAGCGATGATTGCTGAAAATCCAGTCGCCCGCACGCAATGCACCAGCCACGGCAAGGGCGGACATTTCCTGACCGATGCAGGTATGCACGGTGCCCGAGAGTTTTCCCTCTGAAAAAAGTGTGAGAAGCTTCTCCTCAAACAGCCGGATTGAGACTGCACGCCGCAGAGTTTCTTCACCTTTTGAAAGCGGAGCCTTTGTGTTTTGAGTCAGGGGCGAGGGAACTGTGGATGGCATTCGGGAGCGCACTCTTGAGTGCGGGACGACATGGTCAAGCGGAATCCGTGCCTCCATTGAGGTGAGGTAAATGATCGCGTTCTCATCGGTCGTCACGTCCTGTGGGACTTCTCGCATGAGCGAAAGCGTGCCTGGATTTGGCCTCCGGCATCCGTCCGATTGCCATCCCGGCGTCCTCGTTCCGCTGCATTTCAAAATGGACCATCTTAATTTTCCTCGCAGCTCTGGAGAGTTACGCTACTTCGTGCCCAGTATTTGCTGAGTGTTGACCCTGACCGACACGCTCCACGTCGCGTCCCAGATGTTTCCATTCTTACCTACCGCCTGAATCCTTCTTTCCGCTGCCCATGCGCCTTCTCCATTCGATCCGAACCGTGAACCCAGAGGCAGGGGGGCCAATCGAGGGTATCAAGCAATTGGCCAAGGCCAACAGGGGCGGAGGGCATGAGATCGAAATCCTTTCACTGGACGCCCCGGACGCCCCTTGGGTGAAGGATTGTCCGGTAAAGGTTCATGCAGTCGGTCCCGGGATGCTGAGTTACGGATACGCGAGCAGGCATTCCTCTTGGATATCCGAGCATCGGCGCGAGTATGATGCCGTCATCGTCAACGGGCTTTGGCAATACAGCGGCTTCGGCGTGTGGCGTACATTGAGAGGGACCGACACGCCGTATTTCGTGTTCCCGCACGGCATGTTGGATCCGTGGTTTAAGCGCGCCTATCCGCTCAAGCATCTCAAGAAGTGGCTCTATTGGCCGTGGGCGGAGTACCGGGTTTTGCGCGATGCGCGTGCTGTTTTCTTCACCTGCGAGGAAGAAAGGCGCGTGGCTCGGGAATCCTTCTGGCTTTACCGTTGCAACGAGGTCGTGGTGAGCTACGGCATCGCGAATCCGAGCGGCGACGCGACAGCGCAAAAGGAGGCTGTGCTCGCACAATTTCCCGAGTTGCGTGGCAAGCGCGTCTTGCTTTTCTTTGGCAGGATTCACGAGAAGAAGGGCTGCGAGCTGCTCATCAAGGCGTTCGCCGAAGTGGCTAAGAAAGAACCCTCCGATCCGACGCTATACCTCGTCGTCGCCGGTCCGTGCGCGCAACCGCAATACTTGAAATACATCCGCGACCTAGCATCGGAGATATGTCCTCCGTCCTCCGTTCTTTTCCCCGGCATGCTCGCGGGCGATCTGAAGTGGGGCATGCTTCGCGCCGCCGAGGTATTCATTCTTCCATCGCATCAGGAAAACTTCGGGATCGCGGTCGCCGAGGCTCTCGCTTGCGGCACTGCTGTTCTGATTTCGAACAAGGTGAACATCTTTCGCGAAATCGAAGCCGACGGCGCGGGGCTCGTGGAAACGGATGACGAATCAGGCACCGTGCGCCTGCTTGAGCGGTGGCTGGCAATGCCGCCCGAACAGCGGGATGCGATGAGGGAACGAGCGCTGCGCAGTTTTGAATCGCGCTTCGAAGTGACGAGGGCGGCCACGACGCTGATCGCGCAGATCGAGACCGGATTGCGTAAATGACGCGTCACATCACGCTCTGCAACCAATCGCTTGACGGGACAGACGCCGCGCGGCTAGGAAACGGCCCCCTTTGCGACGACACGCTTGATGGCGCTCTGTTTTATGGCCGTCTTGCGAGTCAGCTTTAGCACTTTGCCCACGAAAACCTCATGTCCCTCATTCTCGGAATCAACGCATATCACCCCGATGCTTCGGCCTGTATTTTGCAGGACGGCAAGCTCGTCGCTGCCGTAGCTGAGGAACGCCTCGGCAATCGTTTCAAACATATCGCGGGCTTTCCAGCGCAGGCCATTCAGAGAGTAATCAAGATGGCTGGTGCCTCGGTGAAGGATGTTGATTACGTCGCGATCGGGCACAACAGCAAAGCAAACACCGGGGCAAAAATCCGGCGGGTTCTCACCAGTCCGCGCCGGTCATTCGATGCGGTGTCCACGTTTCTGAGACAGCGCGGTCGGTTTGAAAGTCTCGGCGATCTTGTCGCGAAGGCGTGCGATGTGGGCCGCTCCGATTGCCACTTCGAGCAGATTGATGTCGAGCATCACGTTGCGCACTTGGCGAGTTCGTTTTTTTCCAGCTCGTTCGACTCCGCGGCGGGGCTGTCGTACGACGGCTCAGGGGACTTCGTATCCACGATGCTCGCGCGCTGCGAAGGCGACACTATCACGCCTCTGAAGCGCTTCTTCGTTCCCAACTCACTGGGCTACCTTTACACCGCGATCTGCCAGTTCATCGGCTTCGATCATTTCGGAGAGGAGTACAAGGTCATGGGACTTGCCGCGTACGGCGAACCTAAATATGTGGAGGATCTGAAGCAGCTTGTCGTGAGCAATGGAAAGGGGAGTTACCGGCTCAATGAGCGCTATATCCACGCAGTCGGCCGAGGCTTCGAGGAGTGCATCAATGAAAAGGGAGAGATCGTCCTGCCTCGCCTATACACTCCGGAATTGATCAAGAAACTTGGCGAGCCCCGCAAGCGCGGCGATGAATTAACTCAGCGGGACATGGACATGGCGGCATCGTGCCAGAAATATTTTGAAGAGATTGTATTGGAACTGCTCGGTTTGCTTCATTCCCAAATGCCGACGGACAAACTAGTGACCGCCGGAGGCTGCGCGCTCAACGGCGTCTGCAATTCACGGGTTTTCCGAGAGACGCCATTTCAGAAATCCTACATCCAATGCGCAGCATCGGATGACGGCACCGCGATCGGTGCGGCCCTGTATGCTTGGAATTCCGTGCTTAAGAAGCCGCGTTCGCCGGTGATTGACCACGCCTCGTGGGGGCCGTCGTATTCGGATGCTGAGATGGAGTCCGCGCTGAAGGCCGCAGGGCTCGCCTATCAAAGATTCGACGGGGATGCGCTTTACAAGCATGTCGCGACGCATTTGAACTCCGGCCATGTGACGGGTTGGTATCAGGGTCGCAGTGAATGGGGGCCGCGTGCGCTCGGCAACCGCTCCATCCTGGCCCACCCCGGATGGCCGGGAATGAAGGACTTGATCAACGCCAAGATCAAGCGGCGCGAAAGTTTCCGCCCGTTTGCACCCTCGATTCTCGCGGAGGAAGTGCGCAATTATTTCGAGCAGGACGTGGAAAGTCCGTTCATGATGCATGTGGTGAAAATCAAGCCCGAGAAACGCGCTGAGCTAGCCGCAGTCTGTCACCATGATTTCACGGGGCGACTGCACACTGTCAAACGTTCGCAAAACGAGAGGTACTATGATTTGATTCGTGAATTCGGTAAACAGTCCGGTACTCCCGTGGTGCTTAATACTAGCTTTAACGAAAACGAGCCGATTGTGGATACGCCCGAGCAGGCTATCAAATGTTTCCAGCGCACGGATATGGATGCCATGTGCCTTGGGCAGTTCGTGACGGTGAAGCCGGGTAAATCGCTCCCCACCGGTTCGACGCCATGATGAATGGTCAATCGCGTCGGGTGCGGCAGTCTTACTCGGGCATGGGCTCGACTTTGCGGCTCCCGCATCCTCCGCAACCGCGATAATGCTTCCCTTCAACGCAAATATTTCTTCGCCGAACTTGCTCGCCGTGGGGAGTTCGGGATGAGAACTTCCCTGCAACAAGTCGAAAACGAGATATACGACATTTGTGTGGTGGGGGCCGGACCTGCCGGGATTATCTTCGCACTGGAAATGGCTTCGCTTCGACCGGACTGGAAGATTCTTCTTTTGGAGTATGGCGGCGAGGCGGCGACTGGCTCGAATCAACTGGATGATTCCATCAAGGTGGAAAATGCCATCAACCACCACCCTCCGTATGAATGTACTAATAAGGGACTAGGCGGGACTTCGCTCACATGGGGCGGGCGTTGCGTTATGTATGATGACGTCGATTTTCTCGACCGGCCCATATTGAACGGGCAATGCACGTGGGATCCTTCATTTCGCAAAGAAGTCCTCAACCATGTGGCTCGCACGGCCGATTACTTTGAATGCGGTGGGGCGGAATTTGATCTTCGGCAACAGCCAGGACTGGCCGGAACTCGGATTGCGGACAATTTTGTTGAGGGAGATGTTTTGGACTCGATGGTGGAACGGTGGAGTATGCCGACCCGTTTTGGCAGGCGCTACCGACGCGACATTCTTGATTCGAGGCAGATTCAGTTGCTCGATTCACATGCGGCGTGGCGGTTCGCTGGCCCGGAGGGTGAAAACCCGGTTCGCACGCTGGAGGTACGGCATCGCGTGGAGCCTGTCACGGGACGCATACGGGCGCGCTTTTTTGTGATCGCAGCCGGGGCTCAGGAATCAACAAGGCTTCTGCTTAAGAGCAACTCCTTGTTCGAGCATGTGGGGGGGCCGCCCGACATGCTGGGCCGCTATTACCAAGGCCATGTGTCAGGAAAAATCGCGAGTGTTCGCTTTTACGGCGCACCGAAGTCCACGGATTTTGGGTTCATCCGGGAACGCGACGGCAGTTACTTGCGACGCAGGTTTCAGCTTTCGACGCAGGCATTGCTCCGCGAGAATCTATTAAATATTGCGCTGTGGCTCGACAATCCGCTCTACCACGATCCAATACATGGTAGCGGCGCGATGTCTTTCATGTATCTGATGATGCTGGTCCCGTTCTTGGGACGCCGACTGGCACCTCCTGCAATCGCGCATTCGATCACGAAGGGAAAAGTAAATGGGGTCGGACGCCACCTCTTAAATATCCTCAAGGATCTTCCGGGTTCACTATGGGTTCCATTTTCTATATTTGTCCGTCGCTACCTGCTGAAGCGAAAACTGCCCGGGGTTTTCTTATACAACCCGAAGAACATCTATGCGCTGCACTTTCACGCGGAACAGCTCCCGGCGCCGGGGAATCGGATGAAGCTGGCAGACGACGGGGAGAGCCTTGAGATTCACTACGAATTGCAGGATGAAGATCTGGACTCCGTAGTCCGCTGCCACGAGATTCTCGACCGTCATCTGAGGGCCTGCGGGTGCGGCGAATTGCAGTATTGGTATAAGAAGGATGAAATGGCACCGGCGATCCGATCCATGTCGCGGGATGGCCTTCATCAGGTCGGCACGACTCGCATCGGCGATACGCCCGCGACGGGAATCGTGGACAGGAACCTGAAAGTCTGGGGCACCGACGATGTATTCGTGTGCAGCAGTTCTGTGTTCCCAACATCAGGACAGGCCAACCCAACCTTTTTTCTTGGTGCTTGTGCCGTGCGACTCGCCCATCACTTATCCAAACATGCGACAAATTGAACTAGTTCCCGGAATTCGATCATCAGTGATCGGCTTTGGGTGCGCTCCGATCCTCGGAGCAGTAGGTCGCGCTCAAGCCGAGCGCGCGATGAATGTGGCTTTGGATGTTGGCATCAACCATTTCGATCTCGCCCGGTCCTACGGTTACGGACGGGCCGAAGCGATGGTGGGGCGCTTCCTCCGCGGCAGGCGTGATCAGGTTGTCCTCGCTACCAAATTTGGAATCAAAGCGTCCGCTGCTGCATATTTTCTGTCTCCACTGAAACCTTTGATTCGCGCCCTTCGTCCACGCAAAAATCTTGCGCCGGAAAGTGGAGGCCCGTCTGCAACGCCACCGGAACCGTCTCCGGCAGGGCCCTTCAAACGATTGGCCTCTGCCCTGCATAGTCGGGTGCCACTGGAACCGAAGACGATGCTTCGAAGTATCGAAGCCAGTCTTCGTGCACTGGCAACGGACCGGGTCGAATATCTTTTTGTTCACGAGCCGACAGGGAACATTGGGAGAATTGATGATCTCGCAGCGACTGCAGAACTCCTTAAAATGCAGGGAAAAATCCGAGGATGGGGTCTCGCTTTTTCTTACGACGCCCATTCTTTGCACTCGTCCTACCTGCGCGTTTTCGATGTGCTCCAATTCAATTGTTCCCCCGGTGCGCCCCACTATCGCGACGTTCTCGGCGAAAGGGCGGATATGCCTAACGTGATTTTCTCACCATTCCGCCACCGAAAGGAATCCACGGAGCCCCGGAGTCCGTCGGCAATTCTGGGGCGTTTACTGGCGGACCTTCCGAGGTCTGTTGTTCTTTGTTCGATGTTCAATGAAGCGCATATTCGGGAAAATGCCGCAGCAGTGGCTACCGCTTGATGGGATGCGCAGGCTATCGAACGATAGCTCTGTCCGGCAGTGGACGGGCGTCCCTTCGATCTGCGTATTGGACACGTCCGTTCAAGTTGACGCCCAAGTTTTTCATTCATAGCATCACTGTGCATTGAACACCATCGAAACATCCATGCTGCACGAACCTCCATCGCCCGAGCTATCCCGTGCGAGGGCCACGAATTGTGAAATCATTGCGAAAAGTTGTGCCTTTGAGACAACGAATGTCAGTAACGCCGGGATGAATCGCCGCCGTGCTGATTTTGATTTGCGTGACGATGACGGCGCCCTGTGTCATCGCGGAACGTCCTTTCGGAAAAATATTCCCAATCACAAATGATCGATTCTTGGTACCTTGAACATCTGGCCTGCCCCACCCACGGGCTCAATCTTGAGATTCCGGGCACGGGCTCGGAGACCTCAGACTCCCTTCATTGCGCGAAGGGTTGCCGGTTCCCTGTTGTCCAAGGTGTTCCTGTCATGCTGCCTAATGAGGCATTCACCGCTACGCATGAGAACACGATGGCGAGTCTGCGGGAAGCTGCGGACCCAAAGGCCGCTGGCATCGTGGACAACCAGCCCGTCAGTGCCGAGCAGATTGATGGATGGGTGCAGGAAATGGTCGCGCACACCAATAGCATGCTCTACACGCATCTCGTGGGACGCTTGGAACGCTACCCCATTCCTGAGATTCCCCTCACGCCAGCGAAGCAAGGTGACACCTTGATAGACATCGGATCCGGGTGGGGGCGATGGTGCTTCGCTGCTGCCCGTAAGGGTTTTTTCCCGGTCGGGATTGATACCTCCTTGAGGGGGGCGCTGGCGGCGACCCGTGTTGCGCAGCAGTTGGGCCTTGCGGCAAAATTTGTTGTTGCCGATTCGCGTTTTCTGCCGTTCCGCCCGCAGACATTCGACGCCGCATATTCCTATAGCGTGCTGCAGCATTTCTCCAAAGACAACGTCGTCGCAACTTTGAAGAGCTTGAAACCCCTCATGCGTGTTGGGGGGGTCTCAAAACTTCACCTCTTAAATACAGTCGGGCTCAGAAGCATGCTGGTGCAGCTCCGTCGTGGCTTCCGTGAAGCGCGCGACTTCGAGACGCGTTATTGGTTCCTCGGTGAAATGCTGCGGACATTCGAGCGCTGCCTAGGGCCATCGAGTATCGAAATTGATGCTTTTTTTGTTCAGGGACGTTTGGAGGATCGCGCTCTCTTTCGCCCGGTGCATCGGCTCATATTCGACACATCTCGCGCACTCACGCGGCTCAGCCGCTACATTCCTTTCCTGACCCGCTTTGCCGATAACCTTTTCGTGGTCAGTCAGCACTGAAGCCTTCACTTCCCGCCGTCTGCGGGCCTCGTATTTCACATTTGCAGAATCAGAGAATCCAGTATGGGTGGGTCTTCCGTTTCGTCGTTGGAGTGACGTGGAAGGTCGGTTGTTGTTGTTCACCAATCCACCGTACGAGAGGCGAACGACCGATCAGCCCTAGTGGCTGGAGTTGCCGACTTGTGAATATTTTCTTGCGAGCCGAACCATGTTTCGTGGCGTCGAGATGTTGATCGCATGGAAGAGGTAAAAGTGATCTCAATCGTAATCCTAGCCATGAATGAGGCGGCGGATCTGCCGGCCTGCTTGGAATCGCTCCGCTGGTGTGACGACATCCATGTCGTAGATTCCGGGAGCGCGGACGCGACCGTGGAGTTAGCAGAGGCAAAGGGTGCGCGCGTATATTTCAATCGCTTCGAGTCCTTCGGCAAGCAGCGCAACTGGGCGCTTGCAAATTGTGCCTTGAAGCACTCATGGATCCTGTTCCTTGATGCGGACGAGTGTTCAACACCTGAGTTTCACCGTGCTATTCTCGATGCAACCGCTGCGGCTTCGGACCAAGTGGCAGGTTTCTATTGCTGTTGGAAAATGATGCTGCAGGGCCGATGGCTGAAGCGGTGCGACTCTTTTCCAAAATGGCAATTCCGTCTTTTCCGCCGTGGGCGCGCGTCCTTCACGGACTTTGGCCACGGACAAAAGGAGCACGACGTTCAGGGTGAGATTCGTTACATCCGCGAGCCGTACCTCCACTTTGCTTTCAGCAAAGGATGGGCGCACTGGCTCGCACGGCACAATCGTTACTCGGACCTTGAGGCACGGGAGCGGTTGGGTGCCGACGTCCGGTGGCGTGATGTCTTCTCAAAGCACGGCTCCGTTCGGAACAAGGCCCTCAAACCCCTCGTGAGTCGGCTGCCAGGATGGCCGCTGGCGTTGTTTTTCATCCGCTATGTTCTGAAACTTGGATTCATCGAAGGCCGGGCTGGCTTCGTGTATTGTGTCAACATGGCTTACTATGAGTTTCTCATCCGGATAAAAATGGATGAACTCAGGCGCGCGGCGGCGCGCAATGTGGACTGCTGAATCGAACACTAATTCGTGATGAAGTCGGTGCTTTTGAAAGGAATCTTTATTGCCTGTATCGTCGCAGTCTTGGGGTTTGCGTTGGTTCCAAATGAACATGGGCCCCGGTTTGGTTTCATGTCGGTGTCGTTTCGCATTTGGCTGAACGAGAACGACGATCTGGAAAACATTGCCGCGTTTTTCGCGCTCGCCATCGTGGCGCTTCGCCTCCCAGATATTCATGCAAAGAGAGTAGCATCCCCGTGGTCGGCTTCGGCCGAGCGCCTTGCCAACTCGTTTGCCATGGCCGGAGGTTTGATGCTGCTGGTATGCGCGATTGAGTTCGCGCAGTGGTTCATTCCGGGGCGCGTGTCGGACTTTCAGGACGTTTGCACGGG
>JAYVRQ010000497.1:0-4312 GCA_043776145.1 Chthoniobacteraceae bacterium | reverse complement strand
TCGGCACGGGGAAGATGGAGCTTTCCATCGCCATCAGGATGATGACGCCGGAGTAGCCCCAGTTTTCGACCCAGCCGAGCCAGGTGTTCAGGAGTTCGTGTAACATTGGGCGGCGATGTCTAGCGGCGGCGTCCACGGCGGGCAACCGCCAAAAGTGACACGGGCTTTCCAGCCCGTGCGGGTGCGGATCACGGGCTGGAAGCCCGTGTCACTTTACATCAGCCAGCGCAGCAGCAGGGCGGTGAAGACGGCACCGGCGGCGAGTTCGAGCTTGGTCTGAAAACCGAGAGAGTGGACATCGACTTTTGGGAGACGAATTGGGGAACGCTTCATACGTTCCTGACATAGCAGCGCGGATGCCAGCGCCGTCCGCTCCCCGAAATCGGTTCAGAAAACTTCCGCGTCCTCCGCGTAGCCCGCATCCGTGCGAATCCGATCCAGCCGACGGCGCTCGCCGCGGGCGGAACCCGGACCGTTCAGGCGATCGAGCACATTTTCGACGACCCACGGCATCGCCAGCAGTGCGCCCACCGCGAGCATCGTTGCCGCCGTCGTCTTCTGGGCCGGGCGGCCGAGTTTGCCCGCGAGCAGCAGGCCGATGCCGCAGCCGACCGCCGTCTGGGTGATGGCGAGAAGGCTCGTTTGGAGCGGGTCGGAATTTTTTGAGGAAGCCATGCGTTTGTCAGCACTATGAAAGCCCGCCAGAAAAAATAAACTCGAAACACGGGCGATCTCGCGACTATTCAGGCGGGGCGCGCCTTTTCCGGCGGCAACACTTTTTTCCAATGTCCGAAAATCCACTCTATGTGCTCATCCTCGCCGGCGGCAGCGGCGAACGCTTCTGGCCGCTCAGCCGCCGGTCGCGCCCGAAGCAGTTGCTCTCGCTGCTCTCGAAGGAATCGCTGCTCGAAGCGACCGTGAACCGGCTCGACGGGCTCGTGCCGCCGGAGCAAATCCTCATCCTAACCAACGCCGATCAGGAGGCCGGCGTGCGCGCGATTTGCACGACGCTGCCCGCGGAAAACATCGTCGCCGAACCCGCCAAGCGCGACACCGCCGCCGCCATCGCGCTCGGTGCGGGCTGGATCGCGCGGCGCGCCGCGAATGCGACGATGGTCGTGCTCCCGGCGGATCATCTCATTCGCGACAGCGCGGCTTTTCAAACCACGCTGCGCGCGGCAGCGGCGGCGGCGGAGCGAACCGGCGATCTTGTGACCATCGGCATCGAGCCGACGTGGGCGTGTCCCGGCTTCGGCTACATTGAGGTCGGCCAGAGCGTCGCTATTCCCGATGCACCGCCCGGCCCGGTGGTCTCGAACGTCGTGCGCTTTCGCGAAAAACCGAACACGGAACTCGCGGAGAGTTTTTTCAAGCAGGGCAATTTTCGCTGGAACGCGGGCATGTTCATCTGGTCGATCCACGCAATCCTCAGCGCACTCCAACGGCACGCGCCGGTGCTCGGCGACTTCGTGGGAAAGCTGCACGGCGCGCACGATTTCGCGGCGGTGCTGCGCGAGGAGTTCCCGCATTTGCCCAAGGTCTCGATCGACTACGCCGTGATGGAAAAAGCCGCGCGCGTGCTCGTGGTCCAGTCCATTTTCGATTGGGACGACGTGGGAAGCTGGACCGCCATTGCGAAGTATCTCGCCGTGGACGAATCGGACAATCGCGCGAACTCCCCGCTGAATACCATCGAGTCCGCGAATAACATCATCTTCTCCGAACCCGGCAAGCGCGTCGCGCTGCTCGGCGTGAATGATTTGATCGTCGTCAACACCGCCGACGCGCTGCTCATCTGCAACCGCCACGACGCCGAGCGCATCAAGGAACTCGTCGGCAAAGTGCCCGCGGAATTGCAATGAAACGCGCCCTCGGCATCGACCATGGCGAAGCGCGCATCGGCCTCGCGATTTCCGACGACCTCGGAATGCTCGCGCATCCGCTGGAAACGATTCACATCAAAACCGTGGCCGATCCCCTCGCCCGCATCGCCGAAATCGTCACTCGCGACCAAATCGGCATGATCGTCCTCGGCCTCCCGCGCAACATGAACGGCACCTACGGCCCCGCTTCCGAAAAGGTAAAAGAGTTCGCCGAAAAACTCCGCGCGCGTGTGCCCTGCGAAATCAAACTCTGGGACGAACGCCTCACCTCCGTCGCCGCCCAGCGATCCCTGCACGAAGCCGGGCGCAACGTGAAGAACAGCCGCGAAGTCATCGACCAAGTCGCCGCACAGTTAATTCTGCAAGGCTGGCTGGATTCGCAAGCGATGAAAGAGTGACTAGTAAGCTGGCACTTCTCACCGATTCCCATGAAAGTATATATAGGCATTGTTGCAGCTATCGCCGGGAGTATTTATGGGATAGTTGGAATGTTTTGGGGAGCGGCGTATCTAGGTTCCGGACACGGAACGGGCATATTTTACCTGATGTTTGCAGGCGTTTATTATTTGGGCCTAATTCTTTGGCCGATCTGCAGCGTGGCGGCATCACTCGTCCCACGCTCATCGTTTCTACATGTCCTCCAGTTGGCCGTATTGGCGCACTACGCCACGGTGGGTTACGGCGCTTTTCTCGATCCTTACCTTTCGCGCGCGTTTAGTGGCTCACCGCCAATTGGCATTCTGAGTTTTTTCGCTTGCGGGCAAGCCTATATTTGGTGGCCGCGAAAGAACGCCATTGATCACTATTTTTGATTTCGTTTCTGAGTTACATTTGGAGCCCGGTCAACGAACCGCTAAAGACACATTGTTTCGCCATGACACGACCCATTAAAATTGAAGCCCTTCCAGATTTTCGCCTCCGCCTTGTGTTTCCAGATGGCACGGAGGGTGTCATCGATCTTTCCGCCGATGTGGGACGCGGGGTTTTTGCACCGCTCGCAGACCTCGCATTCTTCCGCACAGTTCACATCGGACGGTTTGGTCAGATCGCCTGGTCGGAAGACATCGAGATTTGCCCGGACAACGCATACCGCGAAATCGTTCGCAACGCCGGAACGGAACCGATTCATGCCTGAGGTCAGCCGGTTTTACGGGATCGTCGTTCGCTTTTACTACCGCGATCATCCTCCGACGCACTTCCACGCATTTTACGGCGAGCACGAAGCCCTGATCGAGATCGAGACAGGCGCAATCCGCGAAGGGTATCTCCCGCGAACGGCTTATGATCTCGTCAACCAATGGAGAGCCATGCGCCTGGCGGAACTCCGGGATGACTGGAATCGTGCCCGGCAGCAGCTCCCACTTTTGCCAATCGCGCCGCTGGAATGAAACGCTGCGGTCTCAGTGTTTTCGCGGCGCTCATCTTTCTCAGCGGCTGCATTCACGTCGGGGAATCGCATTTTCCGCGAACGAAAATTTGCGGGCGCGTAATTCATCGAACAACCCAGCGCGGAATCGCAGGAATCGCCGTCGAGGTTCTCGATGTCCGTTCTCGATTTTCGCTTTTTGGGATACCGGGTCCGCTTCTTTTGGGGACGGTCGTCACCAACAATAATGGAGATTTTGAAATGGTCGCTCGTGGCATGTTTCGTCGTGAGCAGATTTCCGTGTATTTCGGTGATGCTTCCAATTTCGACTCTGCAAGGAATGACATCCGCATCATTTCCGTTTCCACGGCAAACGTTCCTGCTCGTTGAGCCGTGACATATCTCCGGCTCAAACTCCTCATCGCCTACGACGGGCGGAAATTCCGCGGCTGGCAGAGCTAGGCGACTCGGGATGGGGTGCAGGATTTTTTGGAAAAAGCCCTCGCGCAAATCGTCGGCACGCGCGTCGTCGTCCACGGCTCGGGGCGCACGGATGCGGGGGTGCATGCGCTCGGGCAGGTGGCGCACATCGACGTGCCGCGCGACCGCAGGCGTGAATTTGCCGAGCATCCACCGTGATTGGAGCGACACCACGGCGGGCGACTACCACACTGCGGATGATGTCACGGTGAAACACGACTGGTTTGAGGAAGCAGAGTTTGGCGAGTATGAATTCGACGGGATGCGCTTCAACGTCAGTGCGGCCAAGGGCTCATTCTGGCAGATGAACTCGGAGAACATGCCGCCGCAACGGGGCTACCACGGTTTCCGCGCTTCAGCCGCAATGCGGCCTGCTTTATTTCTTGTCGTCCGCGGCGGATGCGGCGTCGGGCTTGGGCGCGTCGTTGCGCTTGATGCCCAGCTTATCGACGACTTCCTTGGCGTCCTTGTCGTCTTTTGCCAGGTCGAGGAGGTCGTTGAAAAGGTTCACGTATTGTCCCTGAATCTGGTCGGCCTGCTTGATGGTGTCCTCGCTTTTGACCAGAGCGTCGCCGTATTGCTT
>JAYVRQ010000496.1:0-4318 GCA_043776145.1 Chthoniobacteraceae bacterium | reverse complement strand
CGGCGATGTAGGCGTTTTTCGTGTACGGGTTGACGTGCGTGAGCAGGTCGCGCGCGTAGTCTTTTTGCAGCGCGATCATGGCGGCGGAGAAATTGTCCACGCCCTTGTCGTAATCCTCGTTCCCTTTCTTCTCGGCCTTCGGGCGGTCGGGGTAGGTGCGCGAGACGTGGAGATTCAGGTCGGAGTAGATGCCGTTCTTTTTCAACTCAGCGATGAAGTAATCCAGCTTGTCGAGCTGCCCCGGATCAAGCGTCCGCATGTCCTTTGCCCAGATGCCGCCGGGCGCGGGGAGCATGTCCATGTGGTGAAAGCGCACGCAATTGATCCCAAACTTCGCCATGCGCGCGGCGATCTTTTCCGCGTCGGCGTGCGTGGGAAAATTCGCGCCGAAGGCCATGTTCACACCGAAGATGCGGAGGCGTTTCCCATTCGCGAAAAGATGCCCGTCTTTCACCGAGACGAAGCCATCGCGACCCGCGGGCTTTTCGAGCCACGAGCTGATGTTGGTGATGGAAGGCGTCGCGTCGTCCCACGGCAGGACGAACGGGAACACCTCGGCGGCGGAGGCGATGCCCGCGAAAAACGCGAGAGTCGCGAAAAGGAAATGCACGGCGCGGCGGGAAAAACCTTTCGTGTCTTTCGCGTTTTTCGCGGACCATAATCCGCGCATGAATATTCGTGTTTGGCTGATCGTTTTCATCGTGGGCATCGGGTTGTCGGCGCGCGCGCAGTTTTCGGCGGCATGGTTGCAGGATGAAAAATATTGGGGCGACGGCAAAGCGGAATTCAACATCTACGACGCGGAGGAGATGCGCTACGGCCAGCCGCGAAAGTGCGAGGTCATCCACATCCTTGTGCGCGAGCCCTTCGCGGAGCGCGAGTTGGTGAAGGCGGAGGCGAACACGCGCGGCGGCACGTATCCCGTCATCAAGCTGAACCAAATCCTGCACATCCCGACGGGCGTGTATGTCTATCAGCAAATGCACTCCGCCTTCTGGCGCTGCGATAGCGGCGAGATGGTGAAAGCGACGCTGACGAGCAACGATTCGTGCGGCAACACCTACAAAGAATTCCGCGCGCTTGGCGGCCTGCGCGGGCTCATGGGCAAAGGCTGGCGCTACGAATGGCGCACGTATTGGGAAGGCATGAGTGCGGGGGAGGAAAACGTGAGCGCACCGGCGGATGCGATCTTCTACGACGAACTGCCGATGCGGGTGCGGACGATTGATTTTGGAAAGACGAAAGGTGAGTTCCAAATCCAACTCGCGCCAACGGTCATCAAGTCGAAGAAGGATCAGTTGTCATTCACTTCGACCAAGGTCGCATGGGAAGTGGGTGCGAATGAAATTCGCGTGACAGTGACTTCCGGCGCGAACCGCGATGGTGAACAGCACGATACTTTCATCCTCGACGCGAAAGCCCCGCACCTTCTCCGTGACTGGCAGCGCGGCGAAGGCGGCAAACTCACTCTCCGCCGCAGCCTGAAGATCGATTACTGGAACTACAACCAGCCCGGCGACAAAGAGCGTGTGTTCAACAACTCAGAGTCCGTCCCCGGCGATTTTCCTAAAACAGACACCATCCGAAAGTGAAGGGCTTCGTCCCCTGACGTGTACCCGTATTGCGATTCTCGAAACGGCCATTTTCTGGTTACGCGAGCGGCTTGGCAATCTTGACGGTCGAACGCATCGTTCTTTGGGCACCGCGTTTCAATAATCGGGCGAGCCGAACTCATATAAATTCGCCTGCCCGGAAAAAATTACGTTGACTCATCTCGCACTCCGGCACATGAGACTCAATCTCATTATGAAACTTCGCCTCTGTTGTATTGCTCCTGCCGCCATCCTTGCCTTCGTGCTTTTTCTCCCGCCCAGTGCCTCAACGGCCCGTGCCGATGAAAACTTTTTCGGCTACACTTACGGCGCGGAGACGCTGCCGAAAGGGCGCTGGGAAGTCTATAATTGGGCGACCGGACGCTTCAGCAAGGGGGCGGGCACCTACCGCGCGCTTGATCTTGCGCAGGAGTTTGAATACGGCATCACCGACCGCTTGCAGGCCTCGCTTTACCTCACCGAACGCGCGCACAAAATCCGCGGCGCGGCTCCAGTCGAGGATGGCGTGGCGGAGTATCCCGACCGCTCCTCGTTCGAGTTTCAGGGCGTGCAGCTTTCGACGAAATACATGGTTTTCAGCCCGTTCAAAAATTGCATCGGCCTCGCGCTTTACGGCGAGACCGGCTACTCGCGGAATTTCAAAATCTCCGGCCAGCGGCAGGACGAATTCTTTTTTGAGGGGAAAATCATCCTGCAAAAAAACTTCCTCGACGACACGGTGGTGTGGAGCACGAACCTCACCGGCGAATATGAGCTGCGGAAATTCGACGTCGAATCCGAGTACGACAGCGAGGTCGAGTTCGAGGTGACGACCGGCGTCGCGTATCGCATCGCACCGAAATGGTGGCTCGGCGTGGAAGTGCGGATGCACTCCGAATTCCCAAACAGCGATTTCCGCGGCTGGGAGCACTACGCCTTTTTCGCCGGCCCGACGATTCACTACGGCACGGAAAAATGGTGGGCGACGCTGACGTGGCTGCCGCAAATCACCGGATGGCCGAACGATCCCGAACGCTCGAACAACCTGCATCTTGAGGAGCACGAGAAAAACGAAATCCGGCTCAAGGTCGGGCTGAATTTCTAGCCGACGCCGTGCGTTCGTTCCCACATTTTCTGCTCGTCCCGGCGGCGCTCGCGGGTGCGCCGATCGCGGGGCACGCGGTCGTTTATCTCAGCGTGGAGCAGGCGCAGCAGGCGATTTTTCCCGGAGGAAAAGCGACGCCCGCGTCGGTGAAGCTCACGAAGGAACAGATGAAGGCGATCGAGGCCGCGTCCGGCATCCGCCAGCGCGACGACGACGTGCGCGCGTGGCGCATGGCGGGCGGCGGGTGGTTCATCGTCGATCAGGTGCTCGGGAAACACGAGTACATCACCATCGCGCTCGGCATCACGGCGGGCGGCGCGGTGAAGAGCGTTGAGGTGATGGAATATCGCGAGACGTACGGCCACGAGGTGCGCAATCCGGCGTGGCGCGCGCAGTTCATCGGCAAGACGAAGGCCGCGCCGTTCAAGCTCGACGGCGACATCAAAAACATTTCCGGCGCGACGCTCAGTTCGCGGCACATCGCCGACGGCGTTCGGCGGCTGCTTGCGCTGCACGAGATAGCACTGAAATGAGAAGCCCGCGAAAAACACAAAACGACGCGAAAGGATGCGACGCGCATCCCATTTTTCGCGTTTTTTGCGGGCACTCCTAGTCCATGCGTGAAGCACGCCGCGCGCAGCTGTGGCTCGGCACGATCGTCGAAATTACCGCGTCCGGTGCGCCCGCCAAAACCATCGAGCGCGGAATGTGCGCCGCCTTCGCCGCCGTCGCGGAAGTGCATCGCCTCCTCAGCTTCCACGATCCCGCTTCCGAACTCTCGCGCCTGAATCGCGAAGCCGCCACGCGCGCCATCGCCGTCCATCCGTGGACTTGGCGCGTCCTCCGTCTCGCCGATCGCATCGCCAAAAAAAGCGCGGGCATTTTCGATCCCACCATCGCCCCGCGACTCACCGCGCTAAATTTCCTCCCACGCCCGGTCCCCTCCCTCGCAAAACCACGCGCCCGCTGGAGCGATGTGCGCCTCGGCCCCGCGCGCCGCGTGCGTTTCGCCTGCCCTCTGTGGCTCGACTTCGGCGGCATCGCCAAAGGCTTCGCTGTCGATCGCGCCATCGAGGCCCTGCGCGACGCGGGCATCCCCGAAGGGCTCGTGAATGCCGGCGGCGATCTCCGCGCCTTCGGCCCGCGCGCGTGGCCCATTCATCTGCGCGCCCCCGACGCACCGGGCCACAGCGATGTCGTCGTCGATTTGCACGAAGCCGCCCTCGCCACCTCCGCGCTCTATTTTTCCAAAAGGGATCGCGCCACTCCGCTCCTGCACGGATGCACCCGCCGCTGCTGCACCGCCGAGCGCAGCGTCACCGTGCTCGCGCGCGACTGCGCCACCGCCGACGCCCTTACCAAAGTCGTCTTCGCCAACCCGCGCGCGTCCGCGAAAATCCTCCCCGCCTTCCACGCCACCGCACTCGTACTCGCCGCCAACCGCGCACCCATCCAGATTCCCAAACCCAATGCGCCGTAACGCCCTGCAACTCAGCCGCCGCCACAAAGCCGCGCTCTACTTTTTCACCCTGCTCGTCCTCGCCACTGGCCTCGCGTGGTGGGGCCTCGACCGCTGGGCCGCCGTCCCCGACGAATTCGGCGGCGCGGCCAAACACCCCGC
>JAYVRQ010000495.1:0-4320 GCA_043776145.1 Chthoniobacteraceae bacterium | reverse complement strand
ATCACCGCCGCGCACATCGGCGACAACGTCTCCATCCTGCAACTCGAAGCCACCGGCACGCCGCTCGTCACGCCCGGCACGCTCACTTCCATCGAGGCTTCACGCTATCCCATCTCGGACGCGCCGCTGCTGATCTATCGCGTCACCTCGAATCTCCAGTTCCGCGACAGCAGCTTCACGATGCCCGTCGCGCGCGAGGGCAAACTGGTCGGCATCCTGATGCGCTTCGACAACAACGCGAAGAACGCCGAACTCGTCCCGACACCCGTCATCGAGCATTTCCTGAAAGACGCGGCGGACGGCAAGTATGACGGCTTTCCCAGCGCGGGGATGGGCTTCGCCAGCACGCGCGATCCGATGTTTCGCCGCTACCTCGCGCTGAGCGGCGGCGGCGGTGTCTATGTCACGCAAATCCGCAAGGACAGCCCCGCCGCGAAGGCTGGCTTGCAGGAGGGCGACACCATCCTCAGCATCGGCGGCGAGGCGGTGGATCAGGACGGCAATTACAACGACCCCGACTACGGCAAACTCGCCGTGAGCCATCTGCTCTCGACGAAACATTTCACCGGCGAGACCGTGAAATTCAACATCGTGCGCAAAGGCGAGAAGAAGGATCTCGACATCGTGCTCGATCACCGCGGGCCGGAGAATTACGTGAGCGATCCCTACATCATCGACCGCGCCCCGCGCTTCTACATCCTCGGCGGGCTCGTGCTCCAGGAACTCAGCCGGCAGTATCTCCGGGAGTTCGGCACCGACTGGGTGAAGCGCGCGCCCGACGAACTCGTCTATATCGACCGCTACCAGAGCGATCTCTTTCCAGACGCTGGAAAAAAAGTCGTCGTCCTCAGCCGCGTGCTGCCGAGCGATGCGACGATCGGTTACGAGCAATTGCGCGGGCTCGTCGTCACGAAAATCAACGGCATCGAACTGAAAGGTCTCGCCGACGTGCCCGGCGCGCTGGCGAAAGCGGAGAACGGCCTGCACAAAGTCGAGTTCGGCAGCGACCCCGGTCGCATCTGGATCGACGCCACCACCGTCGAAGCCCTCGGCCCGGTGCTCAAGCAGAGCTACCGGATCCCGATTTTGCAGCGGTTGAATTGAGGTTATCGCGTCGGGAAATCTGCAAATCGCACGACGCCGGTTGACGGCTCGCGGCGGTTCGCGCAATCTCCGCCACATGCTTCAGCAGATCGAACACTTGCTCACCCTTCAGGATCGCGACCGAAAAATCCGTTCGCTGAAAAACGAGGTCCGGCTCGCGCCGATGCAGCGGAAGGATCTCGATGCGCGGCTGGCGGCGGCGCAGCAGCTTCTCGATTCGGTGAAGCTCAAGGGCAAGGAGATCGAGGTGGAGCGGAAAGGGCTGGAGAATGAGGCGCAATCGAAGCGCGACCAGATCGCGAAGTACAACACGCAGAAATTTCAGACGCGGAAGAACGAGGAATTCCAGGCGATCTCGAATGAGATCAAACGCTACGAGGATGAAGTGCGCGCGACCGAGGATCGCGAACTCGAACTGATGGACGGCGCGGAAAAAATGAAGGCGACGATCGCGGATGCGGAAAAAGAAAACGCGACGGTAAAGGCCCAGGTGCAGCAGCAGCTCGCGAATCTCGAGGCGAAGGCGGCGGCGATTCAGGAGCAGCTCGCGCAGATCGAGGCGGATCGCGCGAAGCTGGCGTCAGCGGTCGATGAAGACCTGCTCGACACTTACGACCGGCTTTTTACCAGCAAGGGCGACAACGCGGTGGTGGCGCTGGAACACGAAGTCTGCATGGGCTGCCACATGAAGCTCACGACGCAGACCGCGGTGCGCGTGAAGGGCGGGCGCGAGGTGGTGCATTGCGAGCAGTGCGGGCGGATTTTGTACTGGTCGGAAAGTTGAGTGATGGGTGTTGAGTGGCGCGGGTGGGACGTGCGAAGGTCTGTCCGCTCTCGACGCTCTGGAGCGATTTCTTTTCGCGGGACGCGCGGAGTTTTTGTGAAACCGCCACTCAACTCTCAACATTCAACACTCAACTTTCCCTCGCCGTGAACCGTGTCGTCGGCATCGAAACGGAATACGGGTGCCTCGTCTCGGGTGAGCAGTCGCAGGGGCACTCCGATGCGTGGCCGGTACGGGTGAAAAATCATGTGTTCAAAAAGGCGCGCGCGGGGGCATTCGATTTGCACTACCGCGATTACGAGGAGCCGCCGGGCAATGGCGGCTTTTTGCTGAATGGCGGGCGGCTGTATCTCGACATGGGGCATCTCGAATACGCTTCGCCGGAATGCCGGACGCTGGAGGACATCGTGGCTTACGACCTCGCGGGGGATTTTCTCGTGCAGGCGGCGGTGGAGCGGATGGACGCGGCGGGGCAGGTGGCGTTCGTGAAGAACAACATCGATCATCACACGGGCGCGACGTTTGGCTGCCACGAGAATTATTTGATGAAACGCGAGATGCAGTTTCATCCGCGCGCGCTCGGCACGCTGCTTTCGTTTCTCGCGACGCGGCAGATTTTCACGGGAGCGGGCCGCGTCGGGCGGGCGAGCGCGCTGGCGTTTGAGTTCGAGGGGACGGAGTCGCCGGAGCCCGTGGATTTTCAACTCAGCCAGCGCGCGGATCACATCGTGAACGACATCTATCAGTGGGTGCAATTCAACCGCGCGATCATCAACGCGCGCGACGAACCACTCGCGGACTATCGCAAATACCGGCGTCTGCATTTGCTGATCGGCGACTCGAACATCAGTCCGTTCGCGACCGCGCTGAAAGTCGGCACGACCGCCTGCGTGCTCACTTTGCTGGAAGAAGGGCAGTTGCCCGACGACGTGATTCTAGCCGACGCCGTCATCGCGACGCGCCAGATTTCCCACGAAGGCACGGGCCGCGGCGAGGTGCTGCTCGAAGACGGTCGCACGCGCGACGCGCTCGACCTTCAGGATGAATTCCTCGCGCACGCGACGCGCCATCTCGCGGGGCGCGATGGGGAGACGGACTGGATTTTGGAAAGCTGGCGCTTCACGCTTGATGCGCTGCGTACGAAGCCGGAACTACTCATCGGCGGAGTCGATTGGGTGTCGAAAAAATATCTGCTCGAAACTTTTCGCGAAGCCGAGGGGCTCGAATGGGATGACCCGTGGCTGCAAAGTCTCGACCTCGAATATCACAACATCGACCCGGCGAAGGGGCTCTTCCACGCGCTGACTCCGGCGAAAAAAATCGGCGAATGGAATGACCGGATGCGTCGGCCCGAAACCGCGCACCTTCCCCCACAGGACACCCGCGCGCACGGGCGCGGGCGGGCGGTGCAATTATTCCACACGCGCGCACTGGCCTACGTGGTGAACTGGGATTCCATCTCGATCGAAAACACCGCGCATCTGCCGATGCCCGATCCGTTCGATACTTATGTGGAGGAAGTCGAGCGGATGATCGCGGAGTGAGCGGCGAAGCCGCCAAAAAAACACTGTCATTTCGACCGAAGCGCTGGCGGGCCAGCGGGCGGAGCGTAGTGGAGAAACCTCTCACTTTTCTTCGCGCGGGCGAAGGCGGCGGGCGAACGTGTTCACTCTCCACGACGGGGAAAAATGAGAGGTTTCTCCACTACGCTCCGCCCGCTGGCCCGCCTGCGCTCCGGTCGAAATGACAGTTGTTTTGGATGCGGCTGCGCCGCTTACCTCGAAGCCGCGCGCGTGATGTCCGCGAGCTTGGCTTCCAGTTTGTCGATGACGTGCTCCGCAGTCTCCCGCGCCCGGCGTTCATCCATAAGCAACTCTTCGAGTTCGCGGATGCGCTGCTGGAGATTCACGCGAATGCTCGTCCGCACCGGCACCGCGCCTTCATCGTCATCACGCGAAGGTTGCAGTTCGGGAATTTCCTTCACCGGCGCTTTCGTGCCGTCGCGGCAGTTCGTGACTTCCGTGTCCGCGTGGATTTCTCCCATTTGCAAAAACTCGCGGATCGCTCCGAACGTAGTCGGCCCGTAGTATTGATCGGGGCTGACTTCGACGAGGTAATCCATTTCGAGATCGGGCACCATCGGCGCTTTGACCCAAGTGTTTCCGTCGTGGGAGATTTTGTCGAGCGGCGAGACCTGCGCGTCGAAAGCCCATTGCTTGAGTTGATCGAACGGCATCGGGCCGAAGAGCGTCTCGTCTTCAAATTTTTGCAGGTACCAGGATTGTGAAGCGTCCATTATGGGTTCTCCTTTTTTTCGGTGTTTGGGATTTCGGTGGCTGGGGTTTCGGGAAGTTTGGTGATCGGGATCGTAAGCGTTTGGCCGATCTGCATTTTGCGATCGTTCACGCCTTTATTGACCTTTAGCAGGTCGG
>JAYVRQ010000494.1:0-4326 GCA_043776145.1 Chthoniobacteraceae bacterium | reverse complement strand
CGAAAAACCCACCCGCCGCGATCACCGGTGCCAGAACGACTCCAAGAGCTTTTGTATTCATAGATGCCAGACAATCCAAGCAGCCCACGGGCCAGCGTCTGGAAATTTCTTGTGACTCCGGCCACGCCCGGCAACTCTCGTGGCACGATGCGTTACTCGGAATTCACCGACCGTCTTTTGTCGCGGGAAGACTTGCTGAAAATTCTCACCCCGACCGATTCGCTCGATCGCGACCTCGTGCGGAGTTTGCGGGAAAGCGGGGACGCGGTTCTCGCGGGGGAGAAAATTCTCGCCGATGCGGAAATGTTCGCACAGGTGCGCGGCGGACTTTTCTACGCGCTCGATGCGTTACCCGAGGCACACGCATTTTTTCAGGAATCGAGCGGCGACACCGGCGCGTACTGGCACGGGATGCTGCACCGGCGCGAGGGCGATTTCGACAACGCGCGCTATTGGTTCCGCCGCGCCGGAGTGCTGCCGTTTTTCTCCGAGATGCACCGGAACGCCACCGCGCATTCCGCCGCGATGGCGCGGCAGTCGAATTGGGATCCTTATCTTTTCACCGGCCAGTGCGAACAGGCGCGCTTCGGGGCGGATGACATCGCCGGGGAAATGGTTGCGCTGCAACGCATCGAGTTCGACGCGATCTTCGACTACTGCTGGCGGCAGAGCGCGCTAGGATAAGGAAATGAAACACCTGCGAAGACTCCTGGCTTCGGTCGTGCTGGTCGGAGTTTTTGTTTATTTCGTTGTGCCCGCTATGTTTTTGCCGAGCGGTGTTTGGCGAAGGCGCGAGGTCCGTGGCAACCCACTTCAATCACCGATTGAAGTGATTTCCATTCGTGGCACTACCGTTGTGACCGCGAATCAAGAGTTTCAACTGGCAGGAGTGATATTCCCCACTGATCCGGTCGAGTCAGTCCGATCACACCATTTACTTCGCGTAGCCACCAAACAAGGGATCGAAGTTGTCCGCCAAGTCGAAAAGTCCGGCGCTTTTATTCTCCGATGCGAGCCGCGTATTTTGCACTGGTGCGGGAACGACCCGGTAAGGGCTCACTACGAGCAACTCAATCTTAACGAGCTATTGATCGCGTTTGGGTATGCGACTTTTGACAGGGCAGCCACCGGCTTAACAAACGGCGAAGTTCTTCGCTTAAGATCTGCCGAGTTGATCGCCAAAAATAACAAGCGCGGAGTGTGGACGGATGCTCCGATCACGAACGAGCGAAGTTTTTCCCCGGAACTCGGCCTCAACATCTCCTATGCTCTCCGTCTGTTGGGCGAAATTGATTTTACCGCACGCGAAGTCAGCGCCGATGCGCCACTTCTCAATCCACCTCGTGCCGGCCCTTGAACGTCAGTTCCGCGATGCCCGATTTGTCCAGTTCGCCGAGCCCCTCGAAAACCATCTTGTCGTATTGTGCCTTCGTCGCTTCGGCGAGCGGCAGTTCCAGGCCGGCGGTGCGTCCGAGTTGGACGGCGATGCCGCTGTCCTTCGCGGCGTGCGCGGCGCTGAAGAAGCACGAGTGATCGCGGTTTTGCATGTCCTCGCCGTCGGTCACGAGCACGCGCGAGTTCGCGCCGGTCTGGGAAAAAACTTCGCGCAACATCGTGAGATCGAGCCCCAGCGCATCGCCGAGCCCGAGCCCTTCGGCGAGTCCGGCGGTGTTGATGTTCATCACCATATTCACGAGCGCCTTTACCTTCGCCGCCTCGCCCGCGCCGCCGACGAAACGCATCGAACCCGCGAGTTTTTCCAGCACCGGTTTCGCTTTTTCAAAAACCTCCGGCTTCCCGCCGAGCATGAGATACAGCGAGCCTTCGCGCGCCTGCGTGATGCTCGACGCCATGCAGGCTTCGAGCGATTGCGCGCCCGCCTTTTCCGCGCGCTGCTCGACTTCGACATGCGTGGCCGGCGAGATCGTCGCGCAATTGATGAAGAGCTTTCCCGCCGCGCCCGCGAGCAGCGAGTCGCCCGTCTCCGCGAAAATGTGATCCATCGCCTCGTCGTCGGTCACGACCGTGACGACGACATCCGCCGCGGCGGTGACGCCCGCGAGCATCTCTGGCGTGGCGGCCCCGAGTTCCTCCGCGAGCGCGGTCGCGGATTCGCGGTGGCGATCATAGACCGCGCTGACCGTGAGCCCCTGATCTTTAAGGCGGCGCGCCATGTTTGCGCCCATGCGGCCGACTCCGACGAATGCGATTTTTTGTGACATGCTTTTTGATGCTGGAAGTGAGGGCGCGAGAATGTGGAGCGGGGCGGAGCGAGGCAAGCGGGAAAGCCGCGTTAAAGGAATTCGATGATGCCGAATCGCTCGGGGACGTGGAAATTTGCGAGGGCGGTGGGAGACCACGCGCTGAGTTCGCGCGGGGTGCCCGGCGGGCGGTCGATGCGGAGAAAATTTACGCGCCACACTGCGCCGGGCTCGGGCGGGGCGGCGGCGAGGCTGCGGAAGGGGATCGAGAACTCGGCGCTCCATGCGGCGGATTCGCGTCGGACGCAGGTGCGCAGTCTTTCGCATTTCCACGACACGTCTTTCACGTACCCGCTGCGATTCCGGCGCAGCACGAGATCGAGGACGGCGTTGTGCGGGTTCACTTCGATCTCGAAGTAACACTCGCGATCCCCGGTGGGATCGAGGAAGACTTCGACGACTTCCTCGGTGTAAAGCGGGGCGTCGCGCGCGGTGAGCGTCGCGTGGATGTGCGTGTCCTCCGCGTGAAAGAGCACGCGCAATTCTTCCGCATCCCGCGCGATGCGAACGCTCGTGGCCTGCATTGGCGCGGCCCCGGTGATGACATCGCGCAGCAACACCGGCTCGCGCATTTCCCAAAACGCCGAGCGCGCATCCGCAGTGAGCGCGGGCAGCACGGAGCGCGGACACGCGAGGCGCGGCAGCGGTTCGGCGAATCCCACCGCGCGCCGCTTTAGAACGGAAGCGGCGGAGCCGCGAGCGACAGTACCGCCGCGGCCGCCGCGCCAAAGGCCAGCATCGCGACGATCGCGAACGAGATGATCGCGACGGCGGCGGGATCCTTCTTCTTTTTCTTCGATTGAAAGGGCGAGGCGTTCGAGAAATTCGACGGCTTCACGGATTTCGCCGCGGGCTTGATCGTGGCCACGGCCTCCTCGGGCATCGGCTGCGCGTCGGCGGGATTTTCCGATTCAAAGATCGTCTCGATGTTTCCGAAAGTGATCTGGTCGCCGTCCTTCAGCCGCCCCTCGCTGTGCGCCACGCCGTTGAGCCGCGTGCCGTTGGTCGAGTCGAGATCCTTGAGGATGTAGCCGTCGCCGTCGCGCGTGAGTTCCGCGTGGTGGCTGGAGACGGAGGCGTCGTCGATCTGGATCGCGTTGTCGGCGACGCGACCGAGCGTGATCGTGTCTTCGGTGAGATCGTGCGCGGAGGTGATCCCGCCGGGGAGAGAAATCTTGAGCTTGGGCATGGCGCGGGAAATTGTCAGAGGCTAGCGCGCGTCGTCAATGAGTTTGGCGAATTGCGCGAAGAAATACGCGGCGTCGTTCGGGCCGGGCGCGGCCTCGGGATGGTATTGCACGCTGAAAACGGGTTCGCTTTTGTGCGCGAGCCCTTCGACGGTTTGGTCGTTCAGATTGATGTGCGTGACGGCGACGCTCGATGGGAGCGACGCGGCATCGACCGCGAAGCCGTGATTTTGCGAAGTGATATCGACCTTCCCGGTGCGCAAATCTTTTACCGGCTGATTCCCGCCGCGATGGCCGAACTTGAGTTTGAAAGTCTTCCCGCCGACCGCGTAGCCGAGCATCTGATGGCCGAGGCAGATGCCGAAGATGGGCGTCTTTCCGATGAGCTTGCGGATGTTTTCGTGAACGTAGGTGAGCGCCGCGGGATCGCCGGGACCGTTCGAGAGGAAGACGCCGTCGGGCTTGAGCGCGAGCACGTCCGCCGCGCTCGCATCGGCGGGGACGACGCGCACGGAAAAACCCTCCTGCCGCAGCCGGCGCAGGATGTTCGTCTTCATCCCGAAATCGTATGCGACGATGCGGTGCCGCGCGGGCGGCAGTTTTTTGAAAACCTCCTTCCCATCGCGCACTTCCCCCGGTGCGCCGTCGCCTTTCACGATGGTCCATGCGGGGGAAAGGCGATCGTCGGGATCCCAGTCATACGCCGCGCGCGGCGTGACCTCTTTCACAAAATCCGAACCGGCCATCGGCGGCGCGGCCTTCGCGCGTTCGACCGCCTGCTCGGGTGAAATGTCGTCGCTCGTGACGCAGCCCTGCATCGCGCCGCGCGAGCGCAGATGCTTCGTGAGCGCGCGCGTGTCGATGCCCTGGATGCCGGG
>JAYVRQ010000493.1:0-4327 GCA_043776145.1 Chthoniobacteraceae bacterium | reverse complement strand
GTGCGCTCGGCGACTTTGTTTTCGAGTGTTTCATTTTGATCCTGCAGCTCGCGGTGGAGAAAACGCATCTGCAAAAGATTGCGCACGCGCATGAAAAGCTCGGACGTGTTGAACGGCTTCGCCTGAATGTCCGCCGCGCCGGAGGCGAGCGCCTTCCGCGTCATCTCGCCGGACGCCTCGTTGCTGACGACGAGGATCGGCAGGAAAGTTTCGCGCGGGATCAAGCGCCCGAGCCGCTGCATCACCGCGAAGCCGTCGAGATGCGGCATGTTCAAATCGAGCAGGATGAGGTCCGGCTTGAAGCGTTCGAGCAGCGCGAAGGTCTCGCGTGAATCGGTCGTGCTTTCGATGAAGCGAAAGCCGAGTCGGTTCAGGATGTTCGACATGAGGCAGATGTTCGCGACGTTGTCATCGACGATCAGCAACCGCGCTGTCTGCAACATCTCGCTCATGGGAAAGGGCGCGCGCCCGTCGCGATCAGGCGGCGTGCGCCTTCTCGGCCATGATCCGGTCGATCGTCTCGATCAGGACTTTGGGATTGAGCGGCTTCGCGAGGAAGGGCATCCCGCCGCGCATGGTGATGCGGTCGCCCGCTTCCGCCCTGGAAATGAGCGAGGTGAAAAAGAGAATCGGCATCCCGCGCAGGAGCGGATCGGCTGCAATGTCGCGCGCGACTTCGCCGCCATCCTGCCCCGGCATATCGACATCGAGCAGCACCATGTCGGGCCGGAATTCGCGCGCGGCAGCGAGGACGTTTCCGGGCCGGTTCTCGACGCGCACTTCAAAGCGTTTCGTCTTTTCGAGAAAAAGGCGGACGAGATCCGAGAGGTTCGGCTCGTCATCGACGACCAGGATGCGGGATTTGTTCATGCGGAATTTCAGGTTGGCATTCCTGTCTTTAGCAGGATCGGTGCTCACCCCCTTTCCGCGTTTCCCGAAATTAAAGCGCAGCGCGCTGCCAGAGCGCGTCGTAGGTGGCGTATTTGTAGAGGTCGCCGAGTGTCGGGTAGTTGAAGCACGCGCGGTTGAAGAGGTCCGCGCCCGCTTCGGCGAGCATCGCGATGAGGCCGATGTGGACGAGTTCCGTGGCGTGTTCGCCGATGACGTGGACACCGAGCAGGCGCATGTCTTCGCGGCGGAAGAGCAGTTTCAAAAAACCCGTCTCGTCACCGATGATTTCGCCGCGCGGGAGGTCGGCGTAGCGCGCGCGGCCCGCGATGAAATCCACGCCTTTCTCGCGCAGCGTGGCCTCGGTCTCGCCAACCATGCTCGCCTCGGGAATCGTGTAGATGCCGGTCGGCAGGATGGTCGCGATGTCTTTTTTGAAAGTGGAATCGAAGGCGTGCCCGACGGCGACGCGTGCCTGCTCGATGCCGGTCGAGGCAAGCGCGGGCGGGCCGGCGACATCGCCCGCGGCGTAGATGTGCGGGACTTCGCTTTGGTAATGCGTGTTGACGGGGACGAGGCCGCGCTTGCCGGGCGCGATGCCGGCGGCGGCGAGATCGAGGCTTGCGGTGTTGCTCTGCCGGCCCGCGCAGACGAGCACGCCGTCGCACGCGAGCGTCGCGCCGGAGGAAAGCGTGAGCGTCACATCGCCCACGCCTGCCGTGTCGCAGGTGACGACGCGCTCGCCCCAGTGGAACGTCACGCCGTTCGCCACCATCGCGTCGGTGAGGGCGCGGGAGATTTCCGCATCGAGAAAGGGCATCAGCGTGTCGCGGCCATCGACGAGATGCACCTCGGTGCCGAGCGCGGCGAAGGTGCCCGCGTATTCGCTCCCGATCACGCCGCCGCCGATGACGACGAGCTTCTTCGGCATCGCCGTGAGCGAGAGGATTTCATCGGAGTCGTGAATGCGATCGTCGTCGAATTTGAACTCCGGCGGGCGCAGCGGCGACGAGCCGGTGGCGATGAGAATCTTCTCCCCGCGCAGCAGCGTCTCCACGCCATCCGCGCCAACGACGCGGACGGTGTGCGGATCGACAAAGCTCGCCACACCCGTGAAGCGCACGACGTTGCTCAGCGCGAGCCGCGCCTCCGTGCGCTGCCGCTCGCTCGCCGTCACCTTCTTTTCGTGACACATGAAGTCGCCGACCGTCGCCGCGCGCCGCAGCGAAAGATCGACATTGAAGAGCCGCCGCGAGCGCCACCCGCTGAGCAGGAGCGCCGTCTCGCGCAGCGTCTTGCTCGGGATCGTCCCGGTGTTAATCCCCGCGCCGCCGATAAGCGCGGCCTTCTCCACGAGCGCCACGCACTTCCCGAGAAGACCCGCGCCGGACGCCGCGCTGGTGCCAGCGGGACCGCCGCCGATGACGATAAGATCGAAGTTCATTTGTGGGCGCATCCTTGGCGGAAGTGCGGAGTCCGTAAAGGCCGGGCTCGCGCGAGTTTGCCATTGCGGCGGCGAGGCACCCATTCAAGGTATGCACCCATGCCGCTCCACCGTTCGCGCAAACACAAGATCATCGCCGGAGTTTGCGGCGGACTCGCCGACTGGCTCGGCTGGTCGCCAACGCTGGTCCGCGTGATCTTCGTACTCGTCTCGATCGCGAGCGTCGCGTTCCCCGGCATCATCGTTTACGTCGCGCTTTGGGTGCTGATGCCGAAGGCGGACGGGTAGGGGAATCCGAAGTCGCGACTGCGTTCAGCAGGTTTCGGCGCGCAGCAGGTCGTCGATCGTCTCGCGGCGCGAGATCATGGCGACGCTCCCATCTTCCTCCAGCCAGAGCTGCGGGGCGCGGCCGATGGAGTTGTAGTTGCTCGACATCGCGTAGCCGTAGGCACCCGCGTCGCGGATCGTGAGCAGATCGCCGGAAACGGGGCGGGGGAGGGCGCGGGGCTGGAGCAGTTCGGCTTCGTCTCGGGTGAAAACGTCGCCGCTTTCGCAAAGCGGACCGGCAATTACGATGGGCTCGTGCGTCGCGCCGGGATCGTCCCCGCTTTTCCCGACCACCTCGATCGCATGGTAGCTCCCATACATCGCGGGGCGCACGAGATCGACGAACCCCGCATCCACCAGCGCGAACGTCGCGCCGCGTCCCTTCTCATTCGTGCGCGTTTCCTTCACATCCGAGACGCGCGTGACCAGCGTGCAGCCCGGCGCGACGTAATAACGCCCCGGCTCGATCTCCAGCCGCACCGCGCGTTTCGCCGCCGCGTTGATCCGTTCGTGGCAAGTCGCGAAAAGCTCGCGCAGCGGCTCCACCGGCACCTGCGCGCCGTGATCGCGATAGTTGTGCGGAATCCCGCCGCCGAGACTCACGGCGGACAGCGCCGGGAATTGCGGCAGCAGCTTGATGAATTCGAGCGCGAGCCGCGTCAGGTTTTCCTTCAACTCCTGATACTGCGGCCCGCTGCCAATGTGCGCGTGCAGCATGGTAACGCTCATCCCCGCTTGATCCGCGGCCCGCGCGACGGCGGCGAGGTCTTCGATCCAGATGCCATGCTTCGAGCTGGGGCCGCCGGTGTCGCACGCATTCACATGACCGTGCCCAAAGCCGGGATTGATCCGCAGCGAGATCGGCCCGCGGTATCCGGCGGCGGCGAGATCGCGCACCATGCCGGGCGAGCCAATGTTTGGCAGGATGCAATTCTCCAGCACCACCGCGAGCGCATTATCGCGGAAGACATCGGCGGTAAAACAAATCGCCGGCGGCTCGTGCCCCGGCGCGTGTCCGGCCCGCAGTGCGCGCAGCACCTCGTTGCCCGAAACCGCGTCGATCCAAATCCCCGCATCCTTCATCTCGCGCAGCACGCGCGTCGCCGGACACGCCTTCATCGCGAAGCGCGCCTGAATCCCCGGCGTGTCCGTGATGAACTGCACGTCCGCAATGCGCTGACGAATGACGCGCGCATCGTACAGCCAGAACGGCGTGCCGTGAGCTTCGGCGAGAGAGCGCAGGAGCGCGGGGTCGTGGTTCATGTGAAAAAAGGACGGTAGTGGGAAACCGCGCACCGCCGCGAACGGCGGTCGCGAGTCCCAAAGCCGCGGCGGCAATCCGCCTGCGCGCGCGGGTTACTTCACCTGAATCAGCTCGACCTTGAAAATGAGCGTCGCGTTCGGCGGGATCGCACCGCCCGCACCGCGCTCACCATACGCGAGCTTCGACGGGATCGTGAATTCATACGTCGCCCCCTCCTTCATCAACTGCACGCCCTCCGTCCAGCCGGGGATCACTCCGTTGAGCGGGAACTCGATCGGCTCGCCGCGCTTGTAAGAACTGTCGAAGACCTTCCCATCAATCAGCTTCCCCTCGTAATTCACCTTCACCGTATCGGTCGCCTTCGGGCTCTTGCCCTCGCCCTCCTTGAGCACCTTGTATTGCAG
>JAYVRQ010000492.1:0-4332 GCA_043776145.1 Chthoniobacteraceae bacterium | reverse complement strand
AAGGCGCATTGGTAGAAGCAGACTTCCCGCTTTCGGCAGCGCCGTCCGTTTTCTTCGACGCGACCGTTATCCTGGCTGATGAGGAAGCCGCCGCCGATCTCGCCACGCAAGCCGCCGCCGTCGGCTGGGTGAGCGATGCCTTCGCTCATCTTAAAGTCCTCGGCTACACATCTGGCGCGCAGCCGCTGCTCGACCGCGCCGGCGTGAAACCGGATGCCGGCGTCATCGCGCTCGCCAACGATAAAGCCATCGCGAAGTTCATTGCCGCCGCCAAGAAGGGCCGGATTTGGGATCGTGAGCCCCGCCTGCGCCGACCTGGGTAGGTTAGTTACCTGCTGCTCAACTTTCCTACCGATCTGAGCGCCAGCCAGTAGAAGCCATGCGGCCCAAGGGTGAACGTCGAGTGGCTTACCTTGATTTCTGGAAAAACGGTCTGATCGAAGAGTTCTTCCGGCACCATCCCGCACAGTTGGATAAGTTTACTTTCTTGATCGCTATCCGGTTTCGATCTCGACGATCCCGACTGGCCCGTGCTGCGCACGTTCATTGAGCGGGTAAGCGCATTGCACGCGATGGTGCAGTGACGCGTGGCTGCGCCTTGAAGTCCGAGGTGACGTTTCTTAAATCGTCCTCGAAGTCCCGCCGCTTCGAGGACGAGGACGAGCCAGCATGTAGTCCTTTACGCGAGGATGCCGCCGAGCTTTTTCGCGATGTCGAGGAAGGCGAGGGAGACGGCGTTTTTGGGGTCGCCGATGGTGATGGGGAGGCCGCGGTCGCCGGCTTCGCGGGTGGCGATGTCGATGGGGATTTGGCCGAGGAGCGGGACTTTGAGGCGGGCGGCTTCGCGTTCGCCGCCGCCGCTGCCAAAGATGTCGTAACGCTTCCCGTCGCTCGGGCAGAGGAAGTGACTCATGTTTTCGATGAGGCCGAGGACGGGGACGTTCACTTTTTGAAACATGCTCGCGGCTTTGCGGGCGTCGATGAGCGCGACTTCCTGCGGCGTGGTGACGATGACGGCGCCGGCGAGCGCGACCGTCTGGACGATGGTGAGCTGGATGTCGCCGGTGCCGGGCGGGAGATCGAGCACGAGGTAATCGAGATCGCCCCACTCGACCTGCCGGAGAAATTGCTGCGTGTATTTCGTGACCATCGGGCCGCGGAGGATGGCGGGCGCGGCGTCATCGAGGAGGAAACCCATCGACATGAGTTTCAGGTCGCAGCGTTCGATCGGGATGATGCGCTGCTCGTCGGTGGCCATCGGACGTTCGTTCGCGCCAAACATGATGCCGACCGACGGACCGTAGAGATCGCAGTCGCACAGGCCGACCGCCGCGCCGTTCTTTTGCAAAGCCACCGCGAGATTCGCAGCCACGGTCGATTTGCCGACGCCGCCTTTGCCGCTGGCGATGGCGATGACGTGCTTCACGCCGGGGATCGCGGTCGTCGCCATCGGCGCGCCGCCAGCCGCGGCGGGCGTTTGTGCGGGCGCGTGGATGTCGATGCGGACGGTGACTTTTCCCACGCCGGAAAGCTGTGCGATGGCGGCTTCGGAGCCGTCCTTGATCGCTTGCGGCACGCGCGGGTCGTTGGTCGTGAGCGCCATCTGTACGAGCACATCCGCGTCGTCGATCCGCACGTCTTTCACGAGTCCGAAGGAAACGATGTCGCGGCTGAAGCCGGGATATTTGACGGTGGAAAGTTGGGCGCGGACTTGCTCTTGCGTAATCATAAGCGGCGATGCTTGTGCCACGCCGCGCGCAAACGGCAACTGCGAAAAAGCTCAGACCCGCGGCCCGCCCGCATCCACCAGCGCGATGGCCCGCGTGTACGCCGTTGCGAGATCGCCCGCGGTCGCGACGCTGATGCTCAGGTCGCGGATGAGCCCGTCGTCGAGCGCGTAGATCCAGCCATGCACGGTAAGCGGTTGCGCGCGTCCCCACGCATCCTGCGCGATCGTGGTCTGGCAAACATTGACGACCTGCTCGATGACGTTGAGTTCGCAAAGACGGTCGGGGCGCGTGTTGTAGGGCGCGGCTTCGATGCGCTCGGCGTGTTTCTGCCGCACGTCGTGGATGTGGCGCAGCCAGTTATCCACCAGCCCGAGCCGCCGCCCCACGAGCGCCGCGCCGACGCCCGCGCAACCGTAGTGGCCGACGACGAGGATGTGCTGGACGCGGAGGACATCGACCGCGAATTGCATCACGGAAAGGCAGTTCAGATCGGTGTGGACGACGACGTTGCCGATGTTGCGATGGACGAAAATTTCGCCGGGGAGCATCCCGACGATTTCATTGGCGGGTACCCGGCTGTCGGCGCAACCGATCCAAAGAAACTGCGGCGTCTGCGTCCGCGCGAGGCGGTGGAAGAAGTCGGGTTCCGCCGCCTTGACGCTGTCGGCCCAGGTGCGGTTTTGTGCGAAGAGATGGGTGAGTTCGCTCATGTCGGGGCGTAGGAATGCGACACGCGGGCGGCGGTGGGAAGCCTAAAACATTGCTCGGCAACTCCGCGCGCGGATGAATACTCGCGCGCATGTTTCGATTGAAATTCACGCAGGCATGAGCCGGAAACGCATCGTCGTCATGGGCTTCATGGCCGGGTGTCCCATCGCGGGCGTCGTGTGGCAGCACATCCATTACATCGTCGGGCTCCAGCGGCTCGGGCATGAAGTGTATTACATCGAAGATTCCGCGCGGCTGCCGTACGACCCGATCACTTTCGAGATCACGAACGACTACAGCTACGCGCTGAAAAATCTTGCGCGTCTCGCCGCGCAATTCGGCTTCGAGGACCGCTGGGCCTTCTGCGCGCGCTACCTGCCGGATGAGCCGTGCGCCGGGCTCCCCATTGAAAAAGTGCGCGAACTGTATCGCACCGCCGACGCGATCCTGAACGTGTGCGGCACGCAGGAAATGAACGCCGACCTCGCGCGGTGCGAGCGCATCCTCTACGTCGAGAGCGATCCGGGCGTGGAGCAAATCCTCGTCGATAAAGCCGACCCGAAACCCATCGAATATCTCAGCCGGCATCGCACGCTCTTCACCTTTGGCGAGAACATCGGACGCGCGGAGTGTCCGATTCCCACGCATCAATTCCAATGGCTCCCCACGCGGCAGCCCGTCGTCACCGATTTTTGGAAGAGCGACGCGCCGCCCGCGCCGGATGCGCTTTTCACCACCATCGCGAATTGGAACACGAGCAACCTGAAAGACATCGAGTGGCGCGGGGACAAATACCTTTGGAGCAAGTCGCTCGAATTTTTGAAATTCATCGACGCTCCCGCGCGGGCAGGGGAGCCGTTTGAAATCGGGACGACCATCCGCGACCCGTCCATCGTCCAGCGTTTCCACGAAAACGGCTGGCGGCTCTCGAACCCCGATCGCATCAGCCTCGAACACGATCAGTACGTCGCGTTCATCCGCGCATCGAAAGGCGAATTCACCGTCGCGAAGGATCAATACACGCGGCTGCGCACCGGCTGGTTCAGTGACCGCTCGGCGTGCTACCTCGCCGCGGGTCGGCCCGTCATCACGCAGGAGACCGGCTTCACGCGGCTCTACGGCGGCGGGCGCGGACTGCTCGCCTTCACGACGATGGAGGAAATCGTGGAAGCCGTGCGCGCGATCAACGCCGACTACGCTGCGCACTCGCGCGCCGCCTTCGAGATTGCCGCCGAGTATTTCGAGGCGACCAAAGTGGTTGCGTCGCTGCTGGATCGCGCGGGCATTTAAGTTCAATCCCACCCGCTGCGCAGAGCGGGCGAAAACTTTTTCCGCATTAGGCGAAAGATTTGCTTGCCATCGCGAAAAAGCCCGGCACTGTGCGCGTCCATCCAATGGCGAGAGGTCACACTTTCGCCTGTTTGTCTTTGAGCACCGCCGCCGCCCGCACCGACACTTTGCAGCAGAGACACCACGACGCAGAGGATTTTTTCAATCCCCTGCGTCGTGGTGTCTCTGCCGTTTTGTTTCGGTGGACACCGGCTGGCCGCCACTAAATTTTCCCGCTCTTCCCCGCTGGCTGTGTCGCGTGGAGGGGCGCTGAGCAAAACCCACACAGCAGAGCGAATCATCCTATGTCAGAGCGCAAATACTTCGGCAAAATCCGTGAGGTCATTGATCCTCCAAACCTCATTGAAATTCAGCTCAACTCCTACGTGGAGTTTCTCCAGACGAATGTCTCGCCGAGCAAGCGCGTGGAGACGGGCTTGCAGACGGTGTTCAAGGAGGTCTTCCCGATCACGAGCTATGACGACAAGGTGACGCTGGACTTTGCGAGCTATGAAATCGGCGATCCAAAGCTGAGTCAGCGCGAGGCGATGCGCGAGAGCCAGAC
>JAYVRQ010000491.1:0-4343 GCA_043776145.1 Chthoniobacteraceae bacterium | reverse complement strand
GAGTATGGCTGGCACAGCGGGATCGAAAAATCCGCCGAGACGAGGAAGTGGGTGCAGGTCGATCTCGGCAAAAGCGTCGCGCTCGATCGCGTGGTGCTCGCAGGTGTGTGGGACGATTTCAACGGCATCGGCGCGGGCTTCGGGTTTCCCGTACGCTTCCGCATCGAGGCGGGTGACGACGCGGATTTCGGCGGCGTGCCGCTCGTCATCGCGGCGCACGATCTCGAAGATTTTCCAAACCCCGGCACCGCGCCGCAGACCTTCACCGCAAGCGGGAGGACCGCGCGGTATCTCCGCGTGACGGCGACGAAACTCGCACCCCGGCAGAACGATTTCATCTTCGCGCTCGCCGAGTTGCAGGTCTTCGATACGATGGGAAAAAACGCGGCCCTCAACGCAAAGGTGACGAGCGCCGACAGCATCGAAGCTTCCGTGCGCTGGACGCGCCAAAATTTGACCGACGGCATTTATCCCGCCGCGACCGGCGGCGGTGAAAATCTCGCGGCACTCCGCAAACAGCGCGACGCCCTACTCGCCAAAGTCACCGACGCCGCGACCATCCGCGCGCGTGCTGAAAACTCCGCAGCCCTCGCCGAAGCAGCCAGGCAACTCGTCGCGCTCCCTCCGCAGCAGCTCGTCTATGCGGGCACGTCCTTCAGCGGCAGCGGCAATTTTCGCGGCACCGGCGGGAAGCCGCGCACCATTCACCTGCTCGCGCGCGGCCAGGTCACCACGCCAGGACACGAGGTTTCCCCCGGCACGCTCAGCGCGCTCGACAAGTTGCTGCCCGCGCGTTTCGACCTCGCGCCGGATGCGCCGGAAGGCGTGCGCCGCGCTGCTCTCGCGCACTGGATTACCGCGCCGAACAATCCGCTGACGTGGCGCAGCATCGTGAACCGCGTGTGGCAATATCACTTCGGACACGGCCTCGTGGAGACGGCGAATGATTTCGGAAAAATGGGCGCGTTGCCGACGCACCCGGAACTGCTCGACTGGCTCGCCGTCACGTTTCGCGACGACATGGGCGGCTCGTTGAAAAAGCTCCACAAGCTCATCGTGATGAGCGCCGCGTACCGCCAGGCGTCCAGCGGGCAAAACGAAAAAGCCGCCCAGATCGACACGGGCAACACGCTCCTCTGGCGCGCCAACCGCCGCAAACTCGAAGCCGAAGCCGTGCGCGATTCCGTGCTCGCCGTGAGCGGCAAACTCGAACTCACGATGGGTGGCCCCGGCTGGCAGGATTTCATCGTCGAGCACCCCGAGCACTCACCGCATTACGAATACGGCAAGGCGAATCCCGAAGACCCGAAGACGTGGCGGCGCTCGATCTACCGCTTCATCGTGCGCTCGCAGATGCAGCCGTTTATGACCTCGCTCGACTGCGCCGACCCGTCGATGCGCGTGGAAAAACGCAACGAAAGCGTCTCCCCCGCGCAAGCCCTCGCGCTGCTGAACAACGGCTTCATGCTCGCGCAGTCCGCGCATTTCGCGGAGCGGGTGAAAGAGGACGCCGGCCCGGACATCGCCGCGCAAATCGAGCGCGCCTATCGCCTCGCCGTCGGCCACTCGCCAAGCGCGGAAGACAAGGCGCGGCTCGCCGCCTTTGCGCAGCAATACGGAATGGCGAACGCCTGCCGCGTCATTTTGAATCTGAACGAATTTACTTTTATGGACTGACTCCATGCACAACGACTCCCCATTTCACCGCCACCAAACCCACCCCGGAATTTCACGTCGTGATTTCCTCTGGCAAAGCGGCGGCGGGCTGGGCGGCATTGCGCTGGCGTCGATGTTTGCGAGGGAAAGTCGCGCGGCGCAGCATTCGGCGCTCGTGCATCCGGCGAAGGCGAAGCGCGTCATCCAGCTTTTCATGGCGGGCGCGGCGAGCCATCTCGATCTTTGGGATTTCAAACCCGAACTCGTGAAGCACGACGGCAAGCCGAGCGACTTCGGCGAACCCGTCGAGGCTTTCCAAAATGGGCTCGGCCCGTGGCTCAAGCCGGTGTGGGAATTTTCGCCGCACGGGCAGTGCGGCAAGATGCTCGGCGAGACCGTCGCCCCGCTCGGCGCGTGCGTGGACGACATCGCGTTCATCCACAATGTCACTGGCAAAACCGGCGTCCACTCGCAGGCCACGCTGCTTCAGGCCACGGGCTTTCAGCTTCCCGGCTTTCCCGGCGCGGGATGCTGGGCCGGCTACGCGCTCGGGTCGCTGAATGAAAACCTCCCCGCGTTCGTCGTGCTGCCCGATCATCGCGGCCTGGCCAGCAATGGCGTGAAAAATTGGGACGCCGCCTTTCTCCCGTCGCAGCACAGTGGCACCGTCATTTATCCCGGCAGCGATGCGCCCATCGCGGATCTTTTTCCCGGCAAGGCCGGCGGCTACATCACCGATGCGAGCGAGCGCGACGCGCAGGCGCTCATGGCCTCGCTCAATCGCGGCCACGCCGCCGCGCGCGAGGGCGACCCGCGGCTCGATGCGCGCATCCGCAGTTACGAACTCGCCGCGAAGATGCAGCTCGCCGCGCCCGAGGCGCTCGATTTGAAAGCGGAGCCCGCGCACATCCTGAAACTGTATGGCTTGGACAAAGGCCCGCAGACTTGGGCGAAGGAAATCAACGCCGACGAGGAGGCATTTTTCTTTGCCCAAAAATGCCTCACCGCCCGCCGCCTGCTGGAGCGCGGCGTGCGCTTCGTGCAAATCTGGAGCGGCAATGATAACGGCTTCCCCCGCCGCAACTGGGATTCGCACGAAGACATCCAGCGCGACCATGGCCCGCTCTCCAGCGGCATGGCGCGCGGCACGGCGGCGCTCATTCAGGATTTGAAGCAGCGCGGGATGCTCGAAGACACGCTCATCCTGTGGACCACCGAGTTCGGGCGAATGCCTTCGTCGCAAGGTGGAAAAGGCCGCGATCACAACCCGTTTGTTTTCACGAACTGGCTCTGCGGCGGCGGCATCAAAGGCGGCGTGACCTTCGGCGAAAGCGACCTGTGGGGCTACAAGCCGCTCGACCGCAAAAACCCAACGCAGGTCTATGACATCCACGCCACGATGCTTCGCCTGCTGGGCATCGAGCACACGAAGCTGACATGGCGGCACAACGGCATCGACCGCCGACTCACGGATGTTCACGGGCATGTCATCGAGCCGCTGCTGGCTTGACGGTGCGCGTTTCCGATCTCCGGAAAAAGTTGGCTGTGTTTCTCTCAGTCCCAAGGAACTTCGCGCACTTCAAGTTCCGGCTGGGCAGCCTGCATCAAAGCGATGATCCGACGAACAGGATTTCCGTAGTTGGGAGTGATTCCGTGTCTGTCTCCCGCATGAATAACGATGGCAGTAACTAATGTCTCATCAAGTTATTCGAGTCCGCGCTGAAGGTGCGCGTGCCGCCCCAGATTTCCACGCCCCCGGTGAAAGTGCTGGGAATTGGAAATGGTCGCCGTGTTCAACAGGCGCATCCCCTTAGCGGGAACGGCCGCGAACTGCGACCTCGCGAATCTGTGGCAAGACACAACCGTTTCGTCCCCTCCCGCGAATCCGAGGCATGACGGAAACACTCACGCGCACCATCGACATCGCCAGGGCGCAGGCGGAACACGCCCGTGAAATTCTCCGGCGCGAATGGCTGCTCACGAACGGGCTCGGCGGCTACGCCTCCGGCACGATCAGCGGCATTGTCATGCGTCGTTACCATGGCCTGCTCATCGCCGCGCTGCCCGCGCCCTTTGGCCGGCTGGTGATGCTGAATCATCTCGCCGAACATCTCCGGCTGTCGGACGGGCGGTGCGTCCAGATCGGCGGCGAGGAGGATCGCGATTTCGAAGTGCATTACCTCCGCGAGTTTCGCCTGGAAAACGGCCTGCCGATTTGGACTTACGAAGCGGAAGGTTTCACCATCGAAAAACGGCTGCTCCTCATTCATGGGCAGAACACGGTTCACGCCACGTATCGGCTGCTGGCAGGGCCGGGAAGGGTGCGATTGGAACTGCGGCCCTCGGTGCATTTTCTCAGCCATGAACGCGATGTCGGCGAGCCACTCGGCGAAGGCTACGCGATGCTCATTCGCGATTGCCGCTACGAAATCAGCACGCCCGAACTGCCGCATCCGCTCCGGCTCACGATGCACGGCGAGCGCGCACATTTTACCCATGAAGGCGGGCACGCGCGGGAGATCGACTATTTGCGCGAGGCGGAGCGCGGCTACCACTCGCGCGGGATGTTGTGGAGTCCCGGATTTTTCCACACTGAGCTGCAAGTGGATCGCGCGGCAACGCTCGTGGCATCGACGGAGGAATGGCCCACCATCCTGGCGCTCAATCCTGCCGACGCGCTCGCCTCC
>JAYVRQ010000490.1:0-4348 GCA_043776145.1 Chthoniobacteraceae bacterium | reverse complement strand
GCGTCTTGCGAAAGATCGACGTGCCGCGGCGGAAGGCGGTCATCGCGCACGAGACGATTCCCGGATTCATGGAGGCGATGACGATGGAATTCGACGTGGTGGATGCGGACGCGCTGGCGGCGTTGCAGCCGGGGGACACGATCACGTTTCGGCTGACGGTGAACGAGTCGCGGAGCTGGATCGATCAGTTGAAAAAAACGGGGCACGTCGAAATCGCGGCGGCGGCGCAGCCCGCGATGGAATCGCTGCCGCCCGGCGCACCGCTGCCGGACTGCGCGCTTGTCGATCAGCGCGGCGCGGCGTTTCACCTGAGCGATTTCAAAGGCCGCGCGCTCGCGTTCACCTTCATCTTCACGCGCTGCCCGCTGCCGGATTTCTGCCCGTTGATGAATCGCAATCTGGCGGAAGTGCAGCGCGCACTCAGCGCGGATGCGAACTGGCATCTGCTCTCGATTTCATTCGATCCCGAATACGACACGCCCGCGCGCCTTGCCGAATACGCGCGGGCTTACGAAACCGAGGGCGGTCACTGGACGTTCGCGAGCGGCGCGGCGGAGGACATGCAAAAACTCGGCGGCGCATTCGGCCTGATGGTCGCGCGCAACGGCGAAAGTTTCGATCACACGCTGCGCACCGTCGTCGTCGATGCGGCGGGCCGCGTGCAAAAAATCTTCATCGGCAACGAATGGAAAGCCGCCGAATTGATCGACGAAATGCGGCGCGCGATGACCGCAAAGCCCTGACGCTGCGGGCCGTTCAGCCGCGCCGACGCCGGATGAACGCGATCCCCGCGAGACCGCCCATCGCCAGCAGCGCCGCAGTACCCGGCTCGGGCGCGACGACGAAAGAATTGCGCGCGTTGTTCCGCACGGTCGCGGGATTGGCGGTGAGCGCGTAATCGGCGGCGTTGGTCGTGCTAGGCGACGAGAAGGCGTTGATGAATCGAATGCCCTGGCGGGAATTGTTGGGCAGCGCCACGGTCGGCGCGCCGAAATTTCCGTCGGCGTCATTGGTCAAGTCTCCGGTGTTGGTGCCCGTGTAGGCTCCGAACGCGACCGACCAGTAAATCGTCGCGCCGCTTTGAAAGGTCAGCTTTCCGCCCGAGAGATACGAGGCGGGAATCGGCGCCGTGAGGGTGAAGTCCGCGGCATATCCGGGAATGGAACTCATCTGCGTATTGAACGCGGAAGTGGTCAGCAAAATGTTGTCGCCACCGGCTGCGTTGGCGACGCTCGCCGGGATCGTGATGAGCGTGATGGCGTTGCCTCCCAGCGCATCGCGCGCGATCAGCGTCGTGCCTCCCACGAAATTCTGGCCGGCCTGGCGCAGCCGCAATTGAATGGCTTGCGCCGTGGAATCGCCGTTGATGCCGGCGATGATCTGCTCGATCTGCATGACGTGAAAGCCCGCCTGGGCCGTGGAGGCGAGGAGAGCGAGGGCGGATGCGGTGATGGCGAGTTTGAGTGGTTTCATGGGGTGGATTTTGTTGCGGGTGGATGTAGCGGAGGGATCGGGGGATGCACCAGAAAAAAATCCGGCACTTCGCGCGGCGCGGTCTTGCTGTTGTCGGGTCGCGCTGCTCGTGTATGTGCTGGCCCGCATGATTTCATCCCGCCGCGCGACAGTTCCCGATGATCGCGCGCCTCGATTGTTAAGGATCGCCGTGTGGGGATCGCTGCTCGCGGCGGCGGGGATTCCGCTGAGTTTGCTCTGGGATTTTTCGTGGGAATCGACCGTCGGCATCGACCGCGTGTGGGCTGCGCCGCATGTCGCGAACTATCTCGCCATCGCGCTAGCAGGTGTGTTCGCGCTGGTCGCCGCGTGGGCTGGGGAAGGCGGGGTGCGGCTGGGAAAATGGGAAGCGCCGCTCGGGGCGTGGGTGGTGATTTGGGGGGCGTTCGCGTTTCTCACGGCGTTCCTTTTCGACCGCTGGTGGCAGGCGGGCTACGGCCTCGCGGCGGGCATCTGGCATCCGCCGCAGTTGTTGAAAGCGGTCGCGTTTTTCGCGGTGACGATCGGGGTGTGGCTGATCGCGGCGGAGCGATGCGGTTTTTTTTTCCCGGCGGCGGGCGGAGTCGTGCTGGCGATGATCGGCGTGGTCACGCTCGCGTCGAATTTTGCGAACCGCCAGCACTCCGCGCCGTTTTACCAGATCGCCTGCGGCACGTATCCCATCGTGCTCGCCGCACTCGCCAGCGCGGGGCGCGGGCGCTTTTCCGCGACGCTCGCGGCGCTCACTTACACCGCGATCTTCGGCGCGATGGTTTGGGTGTTGCCACTCATTCCTGGCGTGCCGCTCGTCGCGCCGATTTATCATCCGCGCGATCATCTTTTGCCGCCGCCTTTCCCGCTCCTGCTCATCCTGCCCGCGCTCGCGGTGGATGCTTTTCTGCGCGTTTTCCCCGGAAACTCACGGCGCGTGGAAGGCTGGGGCGCGGCGACCGAGGCGGGACTCGCGTTCGGAATTGTCTTCCTCGTCGCGCAGTGGAGCTTCGCGCAATTCCTTCTCTCACCCGCGGCGGATAATCGCTTCTTCGCGGGCGGCGGGCGGCACTGGCCGTTTTTTCTCGCGATCAGCCCGGAGGCGCAGACCGCATTCTGGATCACGCCGCGCGATGCGATGAATCTCCCGCGCAGCCTGCTCGCACTCGCGCTCGCCATGCTCGCCGCGCGCCTCGGTCTCTGGATCGGCGCGGGGGTGAAAGGTCTGCGCCGATGAAAATCCTGCTGCTCGCGCTCAGCCTTTTTTTCCCGCTGCTCGCGCGCGGCCACGTCGGGAGTCCGAATGTTTTTTTCGAGGGAAAAGCCGGGACGCATCCGGTGCGCGTCATCATCCGCCCGCCCGCGACTTTGCCGGGCATCGCGCAAGTCGATGTGCGCGTCACGGATGGCGACATCGAGCGCGTCACCCTGCGCGCGATTTTTTGGGAGGCCGGGGAAGAAGGCGCGCCCGCTCCACTCGAAGCCGCGCGCGTGACCGGCGAGACGCAGCTTTTCAACGCCCCGCTCTGGCTCCTGCGCAAAGGCTCTTACAACGTGCAAGTCACCGTCGAGAGCCCGCGCGGGAGCGGCACCGTCGCCGTCCCGCTCACCTCCGCGGCCACGCAGCGCCCTGTCATGCCGCCCGCGCTCGGCTTCACGCTCGCCGCGCTTGGCGTGTTCCTTTTTCTCAGCGCCGTGTGGATCGCGGGCGCGGCGGCGCGGAGTCGGAAGGTCGCCGTCCTCACCGCGCTGCTGCTCGCTGGCGGGCTCGGCGCGGGCACGGCGCGCTGGCGCACGATGGATCGCGAGTTCCGCAACAACGCGCTCGCGCGCCCGATCCCTGTCATCGCCAACATCGTCACCGACGGCCCCGTGCATCGCCTGCGGCTCACGCCCTCGTCCGACGCCGCAGGCTGGGAAACGCTCGTCGCCGATCACGGAAAGCTGATGCACCTCTTCCTCGTCCGCGCGCCCGACTTCAATGCCTTCGCCCATCTCCACCCGGTCCGGCGCGACGCGCGGACCTTCGAGAACGTCCTGCCTGCGCTCCCCGCTGGCACGTACCGGCTCTACGGCGAAATCACGCACGAGAATGGAGCGAGCGAAACGCTCACCGCCGAGGTCGCCCTCCCCGCACCGATCGGCGCGGCGGCACAGGCGGCGGTCGATCCGAAGATGCTCAATGAAATCATCTGCCAGTCGCCGCTCCCGCCCGTGGGAAATGGCGCGCAACCTTTCCTGCTCGATGCCGATGACTCATGGCACATCAGCCCGCCGCCGCTGCCTGCCGCGACCACGCGCACGCAGGTCAGCCGGCTCATGGGCGGCGGGAGCATGGTCTTCGAGAATGCTGGCGATCTCATTGAAAACAGCGAAACCTCGCTGCGTTTCAGCGTCTTCACGCGCACCGGCGAACGCGCCGCGATCCAAGCGTACATGGGGATGCGCGGGCACGCCGTCGTCCGCCGCGACGATGGCGAAGTCTTCACCCACCTGCATCCCGCCGGAACGATTTCGATGGCCGCGCAGGAGATGCTCAATCCCCCCGAACGCAGTGGCGATGCGGCTCCGGCGGCGGTCGATCCCGCCGCCGTCACCTTCCCCTACGCCTTCCCGCGTCCCGGCGCCTACCGGCTTTGGGTGCAGATGCGCGTCGAGGGCCGCGTGCTCACGGGCGTCTTCGATGTGAACGTGCGCGGCGGGAAAAAATTGTAGAGCGGCGAAGCCGCAACCAAAAACCTGTCATTTCGACCGGAGCGGAGGCGGGCCAGTGGGCGGAGCGCAGTGGAGAAACCTCTCACTTTTCTTCGCAAGGGCGTAGGCGGTGCGGAGCGCGAACGTGTCCACGCTCCACGACGGGGAAAAG
>JAYVRQ010000489.1:0-15798 GCA_043776145.1 Chthoniobacteraceae bacterium | reverse complement strand
CGGCCAGCAACTGCCGGTCAATCGGCTCGGCGGCCCACCTGGCCCAGTTGCGGATGTTGTCCGGATTCGCGCTGCCGGAAATCGTGGTCGTGATGTCGGCATTCGGGAGGCTGAATTGCAACGCAAGCTTGGCGATATCGACCCCCTTTTTTGCACAGACCGCAGCCGCAGCGCGGGCGGCGGCCTTCACATTTTCAGGTTCCTTCAGCCACGCAGGTAGCGGAGCATTGGTAAGCAGTCGCGCGCTGAATGGCCCGGCGTTCATCACACCCACGCCCTTCGCTTTCAAGTAGGGCACAGCCTCGTCGGCAAAGCGCGTGTTTTGCAGCGTGTATTGGTTGTAACTCAGCACGCAGTCCACCTCGACCTGATCGCAGATGAAGCGGAAGATTTTCATCGGGTAGCCGGAGAAGCCGAGGTAGCGGACTTTCCCGGACTGCTGGATTTTTTTCAGCGCGGGGATCGTCTCCTCCACGATCTGCTGCATCGGCACGAATTCGATGTCGTGGCAGAGCACGATGTCGAGGTGATCGGTGCCGAGCCGGTGCAGCGAGACATCGACGGATTCGGCCATGCGCTTCGCGGAAAAATCGAAGTGTGGCAGATCGTAGCGCCCGACTTTCGTGCAAAGCAGGTAGCTGTCGCGCGGCACGCCTTTCAGCGCGACGCCGAGCAGCACCTCGCTCATGCCGCGTCCGTAAAAGGGCGAGGTGTCGATGAAGTTCAGCCCGCATTCGAGCGCCACGCGCACGCTCGCGAACACTTCGTCGAGCGTCACATTGCGAAACTCCGCGCCGAGCGACGATGCGCCAAAACTGAGGATGGGAAGGTGCAGATCGGTTTTGCCAAGACGGCGGGTTTTCATCAGGCGCACGTTTTGGCCGTCGAGCGGACGCAGCGCAAGGCCAAGCGCATCGTGCTCGCCACACCGCTGCGTTCCGCACGATAAACAGCGGCCCTGAAAATCTGCGACCTCACCCAGTTCTATTCGCCCGCGAGCGGCGGCGTGAAACGATACGTGTCGGAAAAAGTGCGCTTCATTCGCGAGCAGACGGCGGGCGATGAGCATGTGCTGATCGTGCCCGGCGCGCGCGATGAGAAGATCGCCGGGGAGCGGTCGCGGACGTATTTCATCGCCTCCCCGCTCCTCTCGCGGACCACGCGCTACCGGGTGCTGCTGCGGCTGGAGGCGGTCGAGCGCGTGCTGGAAAAAGAGCGGCCCGATTTGATCGAGTGCGGCGATCCGTATCAGGTCGCGTGGAAGGCGGTGCGCTCCAGCGCGGCACTCGGGATTCCCGTCGTCGCGTTTTACCACTCCCACTTTCCCGAAGCCTACATCCGCACCATGCGGAAATTTCTTGGCGGCACGGTCACGGAATTCTTCATGAATTTTTCGCGTCGCTACATCCGCGCGCTCTACAATCGCTTCGAGCGCACCATCGTCCCCTCGCCCGCGCTCGGCGCCGTGCTCGCGAAATGGGGCGTGCGCAACGTGACACACAGCGACCTCGGCGTGGACACCACGATTTTCCAACCGACGCCGACGCCCGGCGAAGATGTGCGCGGCGAATTCAACATCCCGCGCGACCGCACGCTGCTGCTCTACGTGGGCCGGCTCGCGCAGGAAAAAAACACGCACACGCTCTTCGATGCGTTCCGTCTGCTGCCTGCGAACCACTTCCACCTGCTCATCGTCGGCGATGGCCTGCAACGCGCCGAACTCTCAACTCTCAACTCCCAACTAGCGACCCACCTCAACTACTGCTCCGACGCCCAGCGCCTCGCCGCGCTCTACCGCGCCGCCGACCTCTTCGTGCATCCCGGCGTGCAGGAAACCTTCGGCCTCGTGACGCTCGAAGCGCAGGCGTGCGGCACGCCGGTCACCGGCATCTGCGGCAGCTACATGGATCGCATCGTGCAAACCCCGCAGACGCATTGGGCGCGGGAAAACACACCCGCCGCGCTCGCCGCCGCGATCCTCGAAACGACGGAGGCGAACATCCACCACGACCCCGCACGGATGTCCGCGCGCATCTCCGCGCAGTATTCGTGGGAGCGGGTCTTCGCGCGCCTCTTCGCGCTTTACCGCGAAGTGATCGCCAACTACCGGCGACGGTGAATGTCGGCGAAAAATCTTCTTACTTCCGCCCCATGTCTCCGCCGGAAAAAAAACTCGCATTCACCGCCATCGCTGCGCTGGCGCTGGCCGGCGGGCTGGCCTGTGCGTGGGATCTGGCGCTGATCTGGGATGGCGGGGCGCAGTTTTGCTACACGCTTTTTCATGGTCGCGGCTACGGATACGCGGCGCGCTTTTTCACCGCGATCCTGTGGCAGCCAGTGATCTGGGCCGCGCATTGCACGGAGGATCTCGCAGTGCTGCGCGCGCTGTATGGGCTGCCGCTGTGCCTCGCGCCGGCGGCAAGTGCGGCGCTTTCGTGGTGGATGGCGGCGCGCTCGCGGCCCGCGCTTTTTCCGTGGGCGCTGCTCGGCATCTGCGCGGCGTCCGCGCCGGTGCAGGTGTTCGCGATCAATGAGAGCATCTTTCAACTCAATGTGTTCTGGCCGGTCTTCGTGGGGCTACTCGTGCCTTTGAATCGCACGCGCTGGATCGTGCTCGGGGTGCTGTGCGTGTTTCAGTTTTCGCATCCGCAAGGGCTGCTGCTGCTGGCGGGAGCGACGGTCGCGCTGTGGATGCTGCGCGACGATCCGCTCCATCGACGGCGCGTGCCGATCATCGCTGCACTGACCGCGCTGTGCCTCCTGCGCGTGCTCCTTTTTCCCGATCCCGAAGCGGCGCATCAGGCGAATGCGCGGGTCGCGTTCGCGCTCTTCCGGCAGGGTGTGGCGGGCTGGCCGCTCGCGGGCTGGATGTGCGTGGTCGCGGCGGTGTGGACGCGCTCCGCTCGCGGCGCGGCATGGTTGCTCGCGCTCGCGGCCATCGCGTGGCTTTGGTGGGCGGGCGATCCCGCGCGATGGGCGAAGGCGCTCGATGCGCGGCGCTTCGTGATCGTTTTCGCCGCGCCGTTTTTCTACGGCGCGTGGCGCTCGCTGCGCGCTCCGGCGTCGCCCGAAATGCCGGGCCGCGCGCTGGTCGTGGCGCTGATTTTTTCGGGAACGCTGCTGCTCCAGGCAAATGGATGGCGCGGGCTGATGAATCGCGTGCTCGAGCAAGTCGAGGCCGATCCGCGCAGCGTCATCCCGACGGAGGATTTCGCGTGGGTGCGTGGCGGGCCCGCGGAGCATTGGGGACTCGGCTCGCAAGTGATCGCGAAACTCGGCGGCCGCAAGCTCGTGCTGGATGCCGTGGGGCGCGAGGCGCTGCGCCGCGATCCGCCGCTGGTCCAGATCGGCTACGATGCGTGGGTGCCGACCGAGCCGGGCGTCATCGGCTGGTTCGATTTTCGCGAAGCCGTGCGGCGTTGATCGCGCCGCTTACGAAGCGGCGGAGACTTGCGGCACGGACTCGGCGGCGTTTGCCTCGATGGCGGGGGCGAGGTCGCGCACGGTTTTTTCCGGCGGGAGCGCACCTTCCAGCATGGCGATTTTGTTGAGTTCGTCGCCCACGTTCACGGCGGTTTCATCGAGGGTCGCGAGGGAGGCGAGGATGCGGATGTTGCTCTCGAACGGCGTCTGCAAATCGGCGCGCTGCTTTTCCAAACTCGCGCGCAGCTCGTGCAATCCCTGCGTCACGCCCTCGCGAAATTTCGCGGTGTAGCCCGCGAGCAGTCGCTCCGAAAACCGGCCCGGCAGCAGCGGGAATTTTCCGTTCACCGTCGAGTCGATCGTCCCGAGAAGGGCTTCGCGGCTGGCTTCGCCAAGACGTTTCACTTTCATCGCGGGCTCGATCCCCTTCTCCGACTGCTCGCCGAAAAACTTCCGCCGCACGCTCGCCGCGGATCGGAACAGCACCCAGTCGGCGAACGATTTCCGCACCGGCACCTGTTCCTGCGAAACTGCCGCGGCGTACGGCGCGAGGGTTTCCGGCTCATCCAGCGCATCGCGCGCGGCTGTGGCCACCGCGCCGAGATCGAAGCCTGCGATGTGCAAATCGTTCACCGCCACGGCGGGCGGTTCCGCGCCGCCGAGCGGCGTGCGCAGTTGCGCGATCAGGCGGTTGCGCGTCCCGCGCGCAAGCCATTCCGCAACGTCAATGATCGCGGGAGTCCAGCGCGTCTGCGGCAGTGCGCCGAGACTTTCGCCGCCCTCGAACCAGCGATCCAGCGCGTCGCGCATTTCTTTCGAGAGGTCCGCCGCTTTCGCTTTCACCGTTTCGTCGCCGCCCGTCGCGTTTTCCGCGCGCGCTTTTTCAAAGGCCGCGTCCCAGTCGATCACGAGCAGGCGGTCCACCGCCGCGATGCGCTCGTCGAGCGCCTTCATGCCGGCATCGAGCGCCGTCTGCGATTCCCGCAGTTCGCGAATCTCGCCGCCCGCGAAAAGCCAGCGCACTTCATCGCACAGCGCATTGCCCTGGCGCAGGCTGTCGCGGATGAACTCGCGCGTGTAGTCGCTGCTGTTCAGGTAGTCCGTGAGGTCGCGCTGGAACGCGCCGAACGCATGGCTCTCGCGGCTTTCATCAGCGCCATTCCCATTCCCCGTGAGCATCTCCGACGCGGCGCTCAGCAGATCGACGGCGTGAATGCGGACGCGATTTTGCTCATACGCGCGGCGCATCGGCCCGGCCATCGAGAGCGTCTTGAATGCCTCGATGATCGCCTCGGGATGCTCGCTCTCCGCGCTCGGCTTGAGGCTGCCATCGGCCTGCAAATCGCGCTTCTGCGAATCGACATTGATGACGAGAAAAATGCGGCTGAAGAGATCGAGCAGTTGATTGAACTCGGCGAAAACTTGTTCGAGAAAAAGATTGTCCGTCTTCACCACAAAGACCGCGCACGCGGCGGTATCGCGGAACTCGCGCGTGAGTACGTCGTAGCCAAAATTCATGCGGCTGTAGAGGCCGGGAGTATCGACGAGCACCGTGCTGGATTCCGCGAGGCTGCGCACGGGAGCCTTGATGTCGATGCGGCGGATCGCCTCGGAAAATTGCGTGCGCGGATCGAATTCCACGCTGCGCGTTTCCGCGAGGTGCATCTGCTCCGCGAGCGCGTGATGCCCGTCCGCGACGACCTGATGCAGCATCGCGCTGTCGGCGAACACGGACTCGCGCCCGTTGTAGCGCGTGACGGAAAAATGCGGCGCCTCCGCGTGCCGCACGAAGACGAGGCACGGATAGCCCGGCAGCGAAGTGACCTCGCTGACGTAAGAGCCGCTGATCGCATTCATCAGCGTGGACTTTCCGCTCTTCAGCGGGCCGAAAATCAGCAGATACGCATTTTGATTTTCGAGTTTTTCGACGAGCGAACGCAGTCGCGCGCGAATGTCGTTCAGCGCCGCGAGCGGCTTTTCGAGGAGCTTTTTGTCGCCCCCATTTTCCATGTCCTCCGCGGCGCGCTGGAGCGCGGCGGGCAGCGGGTGGAGGCTCGTGAGGGAGGATTCGCAGAATTTTGAAATCTCGGTTTTCATGCGCGCCAAAGGTGAGCCATCGCGCGCCGCGGTCAACTCCCGACGGCGAAGCCGCCGTCAAAAAAACCTGTCATTTCGACCGAAGCGCAGGCGGGCCAGCGGGCAGAGCGTAGTGGAGAAACCTCTAACATTTCTTCGCACGGGCGAAGGCGGTGGGGAGCGCGAACGTGTTCACGCTCCACGACGTGGAAAAGTGAGAGGTTTCTCCACTACGCTCTGCCCGCTGGCCCGCCTCCGCTTCGGTCGAAATGACAGTGTTTTTTTATGCGCTCCGCGCACACACGCCATCCCGCTTTTCCACAGACCAACACCAAACCCCGCGCGTGACGCCGCCCCGTTCCCCTGCTACACCACTTCGCATGTCGCCCGACAACGCCCCTCGAATGCGCGCCTTGCGCATGTTGCTGATGATGGACGCGACGATCCTCGTGCTGCTCGGTGCGTTCTTCATCCTGCTCCCGCGGCAAATCCTCGCGGTGTTTCATTTCGCGGATTTGCCGCGCGGCGTGGATTACCTCCTCGGCCTGTGGGGCTGCTGTTTCGCGACGCTCGGGCTCGGCTACGGCATCGCGGCGACCGACCCGCGCCGGCACGTCGCGTGGGTGCAGATCGGCATCGCACGCGGCCTGCTCGAAGTGGCGTTCGGCGCGCTCTGCCTCGCGCGCGGCGTGGTGGACTGGCCGCAGGGCGCGTTCGGGATGATCGTCGCCGCGTTCATCGCCGGTGCGTATCTCGTGCTCTATCCGCGAAAGGAGGTGGCGTGAAATGAACGCCATCGCTCTGCTGATCCTCGCGGGCTTTTTTGTCGCCGGCTTTCTCGTCGTCGGGCGCTGGGTGGATAACGTCCTCGCCCAACTCCTCCTCGGCGCACTCATGGGCGTCGCGATTATGATCGGCGTCGCGTGCGTGCTCACGGGGATTGCGTTTGCGGGGTGCGTGCTGATGAATGGAGGGCGGATGGATTTCAAATGAAACTTCCTGACTGGTGGCCGCCACGCGATGCGAAGCAGGGCATTCTATTTTTTTCTCCTGCGGTTGCGTCACTCCTCGCGTTGTGGGTAGCGCAGACATGGATAAATGAGGAGCGGTTCCAATTGATAAATCGCGCAGCCCTTCTTTCGCTCGGCACTATGACAGCTTTTTCTCTGCCGCTGGCTCTGATCCTCACGCGAAATCAATCTTGGCGGATTCGGATTCCAAACACACTCGGCGCTATCTTCTTTCTGGTCATACTGAACAGCATCGTAGCATTCGGAGGTTGTGCGGTAGTCAGCGTGGCAACCAATGCGTTGTCTCGATGAAACTGGAATTCACCCCCGAACAACTCCTCAAACGCACCCAGTCGCGCTGCCCGGTCTGCCACGCGAGCGTTCCCGCCGAGGTCTGGCTCGTCGGTGGAAAGGAGAAGCGCGTGATGTTGCGGCGGACTTGCGCGCAGCATGGCGCGGCGGAGGTGTGCATCTCGTCGGATGCGCGCTTTTACTGGCTCGCGCAGGGCGATCCGCAGAATGCCTGCTGCGGCGGCAATGCCTGCTCCGCCAGCGATGGGGAAGTGCGCGGGACGCTGGGACGCAACGCAATTCCCAACGAGATGAGTCGCGGAGAGCACGGAGAACGCGGAGGACGCGGAGGATCGGAAGGGGACGCGAACCCTTCTCCCAACTCCGCGTCTTCCGTGGTTGAAAGAACCGAACGTCTCTCGACGTGCCTCGCGCTCATCGAAGTCGTGAACTCCTGCAATCTCGCGTGCCCGACTTGCTACGCCGATTCGCCGACCGGGAAAGTCGATGCCGTGCCGCTCGCGGACTTGCAGCGGCGCATCCAGGGCGTGATCGACCGCAAGGGCGGCATCGAGATTCTCCAGCTCTCCGGCGGTGAGCCCACGCTGCATCCGCAATTCTTCGAGCTGCTCGCGTGGCTGCACGCGAACCCCGGCATCGACTACGTGCTGCTGAACACGAACGGCGTCCGCCTCGCCAACGACGACGCCTTTCTCGACGCGCTCGGGAAGACGTTTCGCTACGGAAAATTCCAGCTCTATCTCCAGTTCGACGGCGTGCAGGAAGCCGGTCAGCGCGAACTGCGCGGCGGCGATTTCCGCAAGCTCCGCGAGCGCGCCATCGAACGCTGCGGCACGCTCAACATCCCCATCACCCTCGCGATGACCGTAACGCCCGACAACCTCCCGCACCTGTGGGAAGCGGTGGAATTTGGGCTGCGTTTTCCGCATGTGCGCGGCGTCGCGTTTCAGCCGGTGTTTCACAGCGGTCGGGTGCCGGATTGGTCGCATGTGTCCCATTCGTCCCATCGCGATGGGACGAACGGGACGAATAGGACCAATACTCCCCTCAACACCGCTGACATCATCCTCAGCGCCGTCGAGCAAAGCGTCGGCAAGTTGCGCTGCGAGGACTTCACCCCGCTCCCCTGCGGCGATCCGAATTGCGCGACCATCGGCTACCTCCTCAAAGTCGGCGGCACGACGCGCTCGGTCAGCGACTTCATCGACTTCGGGAAAGTGCAGGGCTTCCTCCGCGACAAAGTCCGCTACCGCCTCGAAGACCTCATGAAATGCGGCTGCGAATCCGAACCGCTCGGCGAGCTGCTGAAGGAATTCCAGCTAAACGAAACGAACACCTTCCGCCTTTTCATCAAACCCTTCATGGACGCCTGGACTTGGGACGAAGACCGCATCGACCGCTGCTGCACGCACGTCATCCGGCCCGATGGGAAGCTGGATTCGTTTTGCAGATACTACGCGACGGAGGCGGCAAGATGAGACTTTCCCGGCGTGCCCTCGGGATTCTTTGGTTTGCGCCGTCACTGGTCGTGCCGGTGATCGTGATTGTTCTGGCGTATTTGCATTTTGAAGGAGGGAAATCGGGAGCGCCATTCGGAGCGATTATCGCCGGACTTTTCATCTACTCCGTTGCCGTAGCGGTCGTTCAAATACGAAATGACGGCGTGAAAGCGCCGCTTGCTTGGCTGCTCGAACTCGGGCTCACCGTCCTAATTTTTACCTCGAATGCAATTGTGATCGGAGTGGTATTTGGCCTCTGGAACATGAGCATGGGCCGCGACTGAGGCAGAGTGGTGAATACTGCCGTAATTCTGGATGACTCCATCGCCCTATCCGTGGCTCCTCCTCACCGGCATCGCCGTGAGCCTCGTCTTCTGGTCGCGGCTCGCGCGGCGCGATTCGCGTTTGATGCTCCTCTACGGCGCGGCGCTGGTCAGCGCGTTCTTCGGCGCGAAAGTCGTTTATCTGCTCGCGGAAGGCTGGCTGTTTTGGGATGCGCCGGATCGGTGGCTGATTTGGGCGACGGGGAAATCCGTGCTCGGCGCGCTGCTCGGCGGATACGCGGGCGTCGAAATCGCCAAACGCGCGATCGGCTACACCGCGCCGACGGGTGATTGGTTCTCGATCGTCGCGCCGCTCGGCATCGCACTCGGGCGCGTGGGCTGTCTGCTCCACGGCTGCTGCACCGGAGTCGTGTGCGAGCCCGCGTGGTGGACACTGCGCGACGCGGCGGGCGTGGATCGCTGGCCCGCCGTGCCCGTCGAACTCAGCTTCAATGTCGCCGCCCTCGCCCTTTTCACCGTGCTGCGTCGCGCGGGAAAACTGCGCGGACAACTCTTCCACATTTACCTCATCGCCTACGGCCTCTTCCGCTTCGCGCACGAATTCCTGCGCGCGACGCCGCGCCTTTCCCACGGCATCACCGGCTACCAAATCGCCGCGCTCGCGGTGGCGGGCTTGGGGTTCGTAGGATTTTACCGGCGGTTCGGAAAGCCATCCATTGAGCACAAGCCCGCAGCGTAGCGGGATGCGCGGCGCATGAAGCAGCGTGTGGGACGGACGGCGGGCCGGTGTCAGATTCAGCCGATGGACGCGCCGCCCGATTACTGACGCGGTTTTCATACATCCGGCACCTCGACTCCATCGCATCCCCGGTGCGACATTCCCCTTTATCTCCCCGCGCACCCGTGCCCGACGAACCCATGGCAGCAACGATCCGAAGAGACGACGAGCCGTATTCGGAACTGGTCATCTCGGGGGAAACCTCCCCGGCGGATGTGCTCCGGATTTTGCGCGAGCATTTGAAAATCACGCGCGAGAGTTGTCCGGTGCTCATCAATCTGGAGCGGTCCTCGCCGGTGCTGCGCGGGGAGGACTTGGTGGCGCTTGAGGATTTGACCCACAGTTTTTTGAAATGGCGAATCGCGATTGTTTTCGACGCACGGACGGATGGGAAAAATTTCGAGCGCATGTCCGCCGCGTGCGCGTTTCTGGCGAACTTGCGTGTCTTCCGCGAGCGCGCAGCGGGGATCGCATGGGTGCGCGATTGCGCGCCGCGGCACTGCATCAAATACGGCGGGGCTTGAAAAAGCGGATGACTGCATTTTGAAAACGCAGAGGCGCAGAGGACGCGGAGGACGCGGAGATTTTGCAGCGGAATCCGCCTCTGCGATCTCTGCGTCTTTGCGTCTCTGCGTTTTCAAAAATAACCGCCACGCCGTCAAACTTAGCCATCGTACCGGCTCGCGCGGCTTGACTTTTCCCGCAAGGCGGCGGAATCGGCTGGGCCATGAATTCCTCCAAGGCGACTCTCGACGATTTGCGCATCGACCGCCGCGCGGGGGCGTCGTTGGGAAAGGCTTCGTGGATCGTCGGCGTCGTGCTGCTGATCGGGCTCGCGGCGGGTGGCGCGGCGTGGTGGCTGCATCGTCCGGCGGCGATGGAGGTGCGGAGCGCAGTTGCGCGGGAGCAGGCGGCGGGCGGGCAGAAGACGCTGCTGAATGCGTCGGGCTACGTGACCGCGCGGCGGGCGGCGACGGTTTCTTCCAAAGTGACGGGGAAGGTGGTCGAGGTGAAAATCGAGGAGGGGATGAAAGTCGAAAACGGGCAGGAACTCGCGAGCCTCGACTCGGCGAATGTGAAGGCGAGCCTGCGTCTGGCGGAGGCGCAGCTCGGCTCTGCGAAAGCGGCGCTCGGGGAGACGCGGCCGAACGTGGTGTTCGCGCAGCAGGAGTTGAAACGCTTTACCGATCTTGCGGCGACGAAGGCGGTGAGCGAATCCGATTTGCGCCGCCGCGAATCCGAGGCACGCGCGCTTGAGGCGCGGCTCACGCGGCTCGAGTCCGAGATCGAAGTCGCGCAAAGCGAAGTCGCGCAGTGGCGGCAGCAGGTCGATGACACGATCATCCGCGCGCCATTCGGCGGCATCGTCACATCGAAAAACGCGCAGCCCGGCGAGATGATTTCGCCGATGTCCTCGGGCGGTTTCACGCGCACGGGCATCTGCACCATCGTCGATATGGCTTCGCTCGAAATCGACGTGGACGTGAACGAGAGCTTCATCAACCGCATCCAGCCCGGCCAGCCCGTCGTGGCGCGGCTCGATGCGTATGCCGACTGGCAGATTCCCGCGAAAGTGATCGCGATCATCCCGACTGCGGACCGGCAAAAGGCCACGGTGAAAGTGCGCGTCGGCTTCGACCAGCTCGACCCGCGCATCCTGCCCGAGATGGGTGTGAAGGTCGCCTTTCACAACGCGGAGGCGACCACGCAGAAACCGGCGCGCGGCAGCATCGCGATTCCCAAAACCGCGCTTCAGCAGGTGGATGGCCGCGATGTCGTGTGGGTGTTGCGCGACGGTCGCGTGGAAAGGCGCGCAGTCACCGTGGCGCAGACGGATGGCTCCGAGACGACGCTCAGCGCGGGCGTGACGGGCGGGGAAAACGTGGTCGTCGATCCGCCGCCGGGATTGACGGACGGCGCCCGCGTCGTGGAAAAGAAACCATGACCACAGAAACCGGCGCGCTCGTGCGCGTGCAAGGCGCCACCAAATCCTTCCGCCGCGGATCGGAGGACATCCACGTTCTCACGAACCTCGACCTCGAAGTGCAGCGCGGCGAATTCCTCGCGCTCATGGGTCCGTCCGGCTCGGGAAAATCCACGCTGCTCAATCTCATCGGCGGCCTCGACCGGCCCAGCGCGGGCTCCGTGCAAATCGGCGCGGATCGCATCGACCAGCTCGGCGACCGACCGCTCGCTGCCTGGCGCGCGCGGCATGTCGGCTTCGTGTTCCAATTCTACAACCTGATGGCCGCGCTCGATGCCGAGCGAAACGTGGAGCTTCCGCTGCTGCTCACGCATCTCTCGAAAAAAGAGCGCCGCGCCCACGCCGCGACCGCGCTGAACGTCGTCGGCCTCGCGCACCGCACGCACCATTTTCCGCGACAACTTTCCGGCGGTGAACAGCAGCGCGTCGGCATCGCCCGCGCCATCGCGACCGACCCGACGCTGCTCCTTTGCGACGAACCCACCGGCGACCTCGACCGCAAATCCGGCGACGAAATCCTGAGCCTGCTCCAGGCGCTGAACCGCGAGCACGGCAAAACGATCATCATGGTCACGCACGACCCGCACGCCAGCGCCCGCGCGAGCCGCACGGTGCATCTCGACAAAGGCCAGCTTTCCACGCAGCCGCCGCTGTAAATCCAGCTTTTTGCGCCGATGGAGGAGTGGCTTTGAGAGTGTGCGGCGGCGGCATGTTCCGGGGAGCGCGCGCGTCCCGCGTGCTGGCAAAGGCGTCCCGCCTTTGCGAACTTTCCAAACGCATCGTTTTAGATGTCGTTCACCAGATTCGCAGCGGCACGGCAGGGAAGTTCGTTTCGGCGGGACGCCGAAACCAGCACGCGGGACGCGCGCGCTCCCCGGAGTTCCGCAACGCGCGCTTTAGAGCGACGCTGACTTTGGAGTGCTCGCGGCTTTCGCGGCTTCGTAATCGGCGCGGCGTTTTTCGGTGTCGGCTTTCATGGCGGCGAGTTCTTTTTCGGCGGCGGTGGCGGCGCGCTCGGCTTCGATTTTCGCGGTCTCGGCGGCTTTCGTAATTTCAGGAAGTTTGGCGCGCAGGTCGGCGAGTTGTTTCGCGGTTTGCTCGGCGGCTGTCTTTGCCGATACCAGCGTTTTCTCGGCGGCGGCTGCTTGCTCATTGGCGAGCTTCAGATTGGCCGGGACGCCCTGGATGGAATCTTTCGCCTTCGCGAGTTCGGCCATCACGGTTTTGATTTCCGGCGAGTCCGTGGACGGCGCTCCGGCTTTCACGGCGGCGAGCGCGGCTTCGGTTTGGGCGATCTCGGGCTTCATGTCCTGCACCAGCTTGTCAGCGGCGGCGTACTCCGGCGTCGCGGCGGTTTTCGTCGCGCGGTCGGCGCGGCGTTTGGCGATTTCGGCGGTCAGAGCTTCGAGTTTTTTGCCGAGTTCATCGACTTTCCCCGCGCTGTTTTTTCCCGCTTCGGTCATAGCCGCGAGCACCTTTTCTTTTTCGGCAATTGTGCTCTCGCCCGCACTGAGCGTCTTGCTCAGCGGCTCGACGGCGGCGCTGGCTTGCGCGAGCAGCGTTTCCTTTTCCTTCAACTGCGCGGGCGCGTCGGCGATGGCTTTTTCCATCGCGGTGATGTCGGCCTTCCCTTTTTCGACCGGCGCGAACGCATCCTTCGCCGCCTGTACGAGTCCGTCGAACTGCGCCTGCTTTTCGGCGAGCGCGCGGCGCGAGTTGTGAACTGTTTGGAAAATCTGCGCGAGTTTCCAGCGCCCGAGTTCCGCATTCGCCGCGGCGATTTGCGTGTTCGCTCCATCGAACGCCGCGCGGGCTTTCGCGACTTCCTCGACGGTCGGTGAAACCGGGGGCGCGGTTGGCGCTGCGGGTGTCTGCGGCGCGGCGGCGAGCGCGGTTGTGATCTTCGCGATGTCCGGCTTGATGCCCTGCACGAGCGCATCAAGGGCGGCGTATTCGGGCGTGCCTTCCTTCTTGGTCGCGCGATCCACGCGGCGTTTCGCGATCTCCGCGTTCAGGGCTTCGAGTTTTTTTTGCAGTTCAGCCGTTTGATTCGGCGCGACGGCCGCAGTGGGCGGCGGCGCGGTTTTTTCCGTGGCGAGCTTTTGCTCCGCGGCGGCGAGCGCCTGCTGCAAGGGCGCGAGCGATGCCTGCGCATCGGCGAGCCGTTTTTGCGAAGCGCCGAGGCGGTCGGAAAGCGTGGGCGGATTCGCGGTGAGTTCGCCGAGCGGCTTCCCGTCGATGGCGCTCACGCGGATCGCGCCGCTCCAGTCTCCGGCGATGATGCGATCGTTTGCCAGAGCCGCTCGCAGGGTGATGTCGCCAAACGGCTGCGTCGCACCCAGCGCCTTGCCCGTCTGGTCCCACACCTTCGCGATCTTGTCGCGCCCGCACGAAACGATGCGGCCATCCGGCGCGAAATCGACCCACGCCGCACCGCCTTTGTGCGCCTCCCAACTCTTGATTTCCTTCGCCTCCTTCACATCCCACAGCGCGACTTTCCCATCCTCGCTCGACGACGCGAGCACGCCGGTCATAAACGCGAGCCCCGTCACGCGGACCTTGTGGCCGGGCAGCGTGTTGTATTCCTTGCCGGTCGGCCCTTCCCAAACTTGGATGCCGCCGTTGCGATCCGCCGTCGCGAGAAAACGTCCGTCAGGCGAGTAGGCGATCGCGGTGATCCAGTCGGTGTGTTTCTTGATCGAAGTGACGAGGCTCCCATCCTTCGTCGCGTAAATTTTCACGAGCTTGCCCGGCCCGCCGAGTGCGACGAATTGCTGATCCGCGCTGATGTCCGCCGCGAGCACCTGATCCACTTCATTCCCCACCGAGCCGATACGCTCGCCCGTCTTGATGTCCCAAAGCGCGACCTTGCCCGACTTCCCGCCGAGCCCGCCGCCCGTCATCAACATCTGCCCGTTGCGGCTGAATTTAATGATCTCGGGAAAGCCTTCGGGAAACGGCAGCACGCCGAGCAGTTCGAGCGTGTCCGTGTTGTAAAGCGCGATCTGCTTCTGCCCGCCGATCGCAACCAGCGGCGCCCACGGACTCGCGGCCAGCGCGGTCAGCGCATTCGCGACGCGCGTGCGGACGACTGGCTCCATCGGCAGTTCGCCCGGCATCGGCGGCGGCCCGTCCGGGCGCGTGAGCGAGACGACGGCGGTCTGCACGTTGTTCGCGGCGGCGGCGATGGCCTTGCCCGTCGCGGTTTCGAGAAGCTGCCCGGCGATCCATTTCTCGATCGTCCCGAGATCTTGATCCGTGAGCTTATCGCCCTTCGGCGGCATCTTCGGCTCCTCGGTTTGCTTCACGCATTTGAAAAGCAAACTCCCGCCTGCATTTCCCGACTGCACGACCTTCCCATTTTCACTGCCCTGAAGCGCGCCCTGATACGTCGAAAGATCGAGCCCGGCCTTCTTCTTGTCGGGATTGTGACAGTTCAGGCAGGCGTTGCGGAAGATCGGGAGGACGTGATCGTTGTAGGTGATTTTTTCCTGAGCGCAGAGCGTCGCCGCCGAAGTCGCGAGCATCGCGGCGGCGAGGGAAATGTGGAGTCGTGAAACAGAATGGCGCATACGAAAGATTGCAGCCATTCAACTCAGTGCGGATGGGTTTGTTAGCCGTCGAGTTGCCGCCTGCGAGGGGCGCTTGGTTCTGCGATCCGCCCGATGCAGTCCGTGCCAGTTCGGAGGATTGCACCTGCCAGAGCCCGAACGACGCAGACCCAATCACTTTGTGATTTTCGGCCCACTCACTTCCGTAGCTTGCAGGGGTCGCTGCGCGCATGTGAAAATAACCCTTGATGGAACCTGAATTTCACCCTTTAGCCGAAGTCCACCCTGCATCGGCGCTCTGGCACCCGCTCGGTTTCTTCGATGACTTTAAGAGCATGAGTGTCCTCGTTTTACTACTCACTGCACTCACGGCGACTGCCTCAATCGCGTTCTTGATCCTAGCTTTCCGAACACGAGTTGAACGGTTCTTCTCTGTGCCACTTTTTTTATCCCTGATACCATACATTCTTTGCGCCTTGATAACGGTCATTCAGTATTACTCAGTCATCGGATTTGCGCCGGAAGGTGCAACATTTGAATCCGAGGGCGAAGAGCTTATCAGGCTTGCTTACCCTTTCCAATTCGGCGTCCTTGTTTCAGGTGCGCTCCTTTTAATCCATTTCTGCATGTGTGTCTTTGTCCGCAATCGCCGCAACGCCTAATCCGTATGCGCTACAGCGAACCGCTCCGCGGTCGCTGAACTTGGGTCGTTTCGCACGTTCGTTCTGAAAACGATATTGTTCCCAGCCTGCCCCGATAAAGTGGACACGAGTTGGGAAGTCGGGAACGAGGAAAAAGGCTGGCCTCAGCGATTCGGGTCGCCCGTTTTGCGAGCCATTGCCACCGCGTGCGTGATCTTCGACTTGGCGTCGCCGCCTGCT
>JAYVRQ010000488.1:0-15802 GCA_043776145.1 Chthoniobacteraceae bacterium | reverse complement strand
ACGTCGAATTCCATCGTCATCGCCTCCATGAATCCGGGAATCGTCTCGTGCGCGATGACCGCCTTCCGCCGCGGCACGTCGATCTTTCGCAAGACGCCCGCCGCCTCGTACGTGCTCACTTTTTCCACGATGGGAGCAGCGCGACGGGGTGAGCGGTCACATCCAAAAAAGAGCAGCGCGGACAGCAGGCGAAGAGCGGGATGCAGCGGCATTCGATTCATTAAGCAGCGGAGTTCGGGAATATCCAGCACAGCCCGGCGCGCGGCGGAATCCGGGTAGCACGCTCGTCCCGAGCGTTGGCGAAGGCGTCCCGCCTTCGCGGACTTTTTACGCGGACGAAATCGGACGGCGCACGCGATGACGAATTCGCACGCGCTGGAAAGTTCGTTTCGGCGGGACGCCGAAACCAACGCTCGGGACGAGCGTGCTACCCGGACTCCGTGACCACGGAGATTTACTTCGCCCGCCGCTCCGTGTAGCCACGAGCCATGACTCCAACCCCACTTCACCTGCTGCTCCTCGTCTCCCTCGCACCGCTCGCCTTCGCCGATGTCGGCGTGAATGCGAAACCACTTCCCGGCGCGGAAGTCATCATCGACGGCTCGCGCGCGCTGCTCGATGAGAAGTGGACTTATTGGGAAGGGCCGGGCTTCAAATCCGCGCTGCCGATCCAATGGAAAATCGTCGAGGATCCCGTGGACAAGGGAACTGCGGTGATGACCGACGATCGCGCGGCGGACGGCGGGAAGTACGGCACCGCGGACATCGTGACGAAAAAGGCGTATCGCGATTTCCGGCTGCACATCGAATTCCTGATTGTGAAACCCGGCGGGAACAGCGGCGTGTATTTGCAAAACCGCTTCGAGATCCAGGTGCTCGACGGGGACAAAACCAAGCACGGCCTTGGCGCGGTCATCAATGAAACCGAATCGCCTTACCACGCATACAAGGGCATCGGGCAATGGAACGCGTACGACATCGTGTTTCGCGCGGCGCGTTTCAAAGATGGAAAGCTGACGGAGAAACCACTCGTGAGCATGTATTTCAACGGCGAGAAAGTTCACAACAACGTCGCGATCAATCAGGTCTGGGGCGGCGCGAACTCCGGCCTCGACGGCGGAAACGACGGAGGCAAGGGCATCACCGACACGCCCGGCGGACTCAAGCTCCAGAACGAAGGCCACGACGTGCGCTATCGCAATGCGTGGATCAAGGAACTCGACTTGAAGGACGCGGACACGGACTTCAAGGAATGAAAATTTTCCGCCGCTGGTGGATCGCGCTGTTCGCCGTTTGCGGCACCGCCGCCGCGCAGCCGAACCTCGTGCTCTTCATCGCCGACGATCACGGGCTGGACGCCGGTTGCTACGGAAACGCCGTCATTCAGACACCGCATCTCGATGCGCTCGCGCGCGACGGCACGCTGTATCGTCGCGCGTTCTGCACCGCCGCGAGTTGCAGCCCGAGCCGCTCGGTCATCCTCACCGGCTTGCACAATCACGCGAACGGCCAGTTCGGGCTCGCGCATTCCTATCATCATTTCTCGAGCTACAGTTCGCTGAAAACGCTGCCGGTCATTCTCTCCGAGAATGGCTACCGCACCGCGCGCATCGGAAAATTTCATGTCCTGCCGGAGGAGGCGTATCACTTCCAAACCGTGCTCCCAAGCGCGCAGGGAAGCCGCAACCCGGTCCGCATGGCGGAGAATTGCCAGGCGTTCATCGCGGAGAAAGGCGCTCCGTTTTTCCTCTACTTCTGCACCACCGACCCGCATCGCAGCGCCGGTGTCATCGCGGAAAATCCTGTGCATCCGAATGCCTTCGGAAACGAGCAGCCGCATCCCGGCGTCACGGAAATCGTCTATGATCCGAGGGACGTGATCGTGCCGCCGTGGCTGCCGGACAACGCCGCCGTGCGCGCGGAACTCGCGCAGTATTACCAGAGCGTGTCGCGCGTCGATCAGGGGCTCGGGCGGCTCGTGCAGATTTTGAAAGACGCGGGCCAGTACGAAAACACGCTCATCTTGTACACCTCCGACAACGGCAGCCCAATGCCCGGCTCGAAGACCACGCTCTACGAACCCGGCATGAGGCTCCCGCTCGTCGTCCGCGCGCCCGATGCGGCGCGGCGCGGGATCGCCAGCGACGCGATGATTTCGTGGACCGACTTCACGCCGACGCTGCTCGATTTCGCGGGCGTGAAGCAGGTGCTCGCCCCGCCGCTCCTCGTCGGCGAACGCGGCGAGGACGCCCCGCCCGAGCGCACGAAAAAAGCGCAGCCGCTCGTGCCATACGAATTTCACGGGCGCTCATTCCGTGCGACCATCGACGCGGAAAAACCCGAAGGCTGGAGCGAAGTGTTCGCGTCGCACAGCTTCCACGAAGTCACGATGTATTACCCGATGCGCGCCATCCGCACCGAGCGATACAAGCTCATCCTCAATCTCGCGCACGAACTCCCCTTCCCTTTCGCGTCCGACCTTTACGAATCCGCCACATGGCAAAGCGTGAAGGACAGCGAGGGATCGCGCTATGGCAGGCGGCTGCTGTCCGACTTCATCCACCGCCCGCGCTACGAGCTGTACGATCTTGAAAAAGACCCCGACGAAGCCGTGAACGTCGCCAGCGATCCCGCATATCGCGCCGCCTTCGACCAACTCTCCGCCAAACTGAAAGCCTTCCAAACGCGCACCCGCGATCCGTGGGTGAGCAAGTATCGCTATGAATAAAATCCGCCGCATTCTCATCATCGCCACCATCCTTTCCTGCACCACCCGCGCGGAATTCCGCGCCGCCTTTGCCGAGCGCGACATCACACCGGAAATCGGCATGGAAGTCCCCGGCGGCTACGGCAAGGCGCTCTCGAAACGCATCCACGATCCGTGCAAAGTCCGCGCGGTCGTCTTCGACGACGGCCAGCGCGAGGTCGCGCTCGTCGGGCTCGATGCGCTCCACGTTCATCGCGCGCTCGTGCTCGAAGTGCGCGCCCTTCTGCAAAAAAAATGCGGCCTCGCGCCGGAAGCCGTGATGATCGGCGCGTCGCATTCGCACTCGTCCGGCCCGCTCGGACCGATCGGCGACTACGATCACGCCTCGCCGTTCATCCAGGATCTCGCTTACAAAAAATCCACCGTGGGCAACGCCGCGTACGTGGCGAAAGTGCGCGACGCCATCGTGGAAGCCGTCGCCGCCGCGCACGACGCCCGCGCGGTCGCGACCGCGGGCTTCGGCACCGGGCGTGAGGATCAGGTCGCCTTCAACCGGCGCATCCGCATGAAGCACGGCCTCGCGTTTTCCCATCCCGGAAAAGGCAATCCCGACAACGTCGAATTCGCCGGGCCGACCGATCCCGAAGTCGGCGTCATCGGCGTGTGGGATGCGGATGGGAAGCTGCTCGGCTGCATCGTGAATTTCGCCTGCCACGCCACCGCGAACGGTCCGTGGATCAGCGCGAACTGGATTTATTACATGGAGCGCGCGATTCAGGGATACTTCGGCGCGGACGCGAAAGTCGTCTTCCTGCAAGGCGCGTGCGGCGACGTGACGCAGGTGAACAATCTCGACCCGCTCGCGAGTCCCGACGGCGATGCGTGGTCGCAATTCGTCGGCGGCCGCGTCGGAGCAGAGGCGGTGAAAGTGCTGCTCGGCATGTCGCAAACGCGCACCGCCGAAGTGCCGATTGAGTTCGCGCAAAAGACGTGGAGCATCGCGCGCCGCGTCCCCGCGCCGGATCGCGTGAAAGCCGCGCTCGAACTCGTGCAAAAGCCGGAGAAAGATGCGGGACCGGATTGGGTGTGGGCCAAGGAAACCGCGATGCTCGACGCGCTCATCGCGAAGTCGCCGCGCGTGGAAGCCGAGGCGCAGGCGATCCAGATCGGCCCCGTCGTCTGCCTCGCCGTGCCGGCGGAATACTTCTGCCAGTTCGGGCTGGAGATGAAGGCTGGGAGCGGGTTCCCGATCACTTTCTCCGTCGAACTCGCGAACGGCTGCGTCGGCTACGTGCCGACCGAAGAGGCTTTTGGCCCGCATGGCGGCGGCTACGAAACGCGGCTCACGAGCTACAGCAATTTGGAGATCACGGCGGGCACGCAATTCCGCGGCACCGCCCTCGAACTCGCGCGCCGCCTCAAACCCGCGCCGCTTCCACAACGCCCGCTCGCGCCACCCTTCAAAGGCGAAGGCTGGCTCTACGGCAACCAGCCGCCGCAGGTGCGTTAATTCCATCTGCATCGAATGAAACACTTCGTTGCTTTTCTCATCCTAATGACAACGGCTCTGGCGGCGGAGTGGTCGCCGACGGTCGTGCCGACGGAGGCCGAGTTGCACGGGCCGGTGTGGTTGCGGTGCTTCGTGCGCGTGCCGGATGACATGGTGACGCCGCAGGAAAAGGATCTGTGGCGCGACTCGATCACGCTGAGTCTCGGCGGCATCGGCGGGCCGGTTTCTGTTTGGCTAAATGGGACGAAGATCGCGGAGGCGGAGGCGCTGCCGGCGGGGGAACGGCGGCGGTTCAAGGTGCCGAAGGGGATTTTGGAAAAGAAGCAGTTCAACGTGCTCGCGCTGCGGCTCGATGACGCGGCGCGCGGCGTGGGGATGGTGCCGATCGTCGCGGGATATTTCGACGAGCTGTTGCTGGAAGGCGCGTGGGAAATGCGCGCGGGCGAGGCGGAGCAGGCGGAGTTGAAAGCGGTGGGCGAGCCGCCGCGCGCGGCGTTCTATACGGAGGCGGGCTTTCATCCCTCGACGACGCCGCTGTCCGCAAACCAAGTGCTGATGCCGGGTGCGCGGCTTTCGCCCGCGGATTCGTTGGCGAAAATGACGGCGGCCGACGACCTCGCGGTGGACCTCATCGCGAGCGAGCCGGATGTGGCGCAGCCGACGCACATCAGCTTCGACGAGCGCGGGCGGATGTGGGTCGCGCAGTACCGGCAGTATCCGTATCCGGCGGGCGTGAAGATGATCAGCCGCGACAAATACTATCGCGCGCGCTTCGACCGCGTGCCGCCTGCGCCGCCGCATCACGACCGCGGGCGCGATGTCGTCACAGTGCATGAGGACACGGATGGCGACGGCACGTTCGACCAGACGAAAATCGCGCTCGACGGACTGAACATGGCGAACGCCGCGCTCATCGGCCATGGCGGACTGTGGGTGATGCAGACGCCGTATCTGCTTTTTTACCCTAGTAAAAATGGCGACGACTTCGGCGAGCCGGAGGTGCGGCTCGCAGGCTTCGGGCTGGAGGATACGCACTCGGTCGCAAACGGTCTCGTGTGGGGGCCGGACGGCTGGCTCTACGGGGCGCAGGGCAGCACGACGACGAGCCGCGTCACGCGCCCCGGCGTGGATGCGCCGGATTTTCCCGGCGTGTATCGCGAGGCGTGCATGGTCTGGCGCTATCACCCGGAGACGAAGGTGTATGAGATTTTCGCGGAAGGCGGGGGCAATGCGTTCGAGCTGGATTTCGATTCCGAGGGCCGTCTGCACTCCGGCCACAACGGCGGCGAGACGCGCGGCTTTCACTACATGCAGAGCGCGCTGATGCTGAAGCAGGGCATCGATCCGGGGAAGTTCGGGTCGCAGGCAAATCCGTTCGCGTTCGGCTTTCTCGACGCGATGAAAACGCGCAATCCCATCGCGCGTTTCACCCACGCGACGATCGTCGCCGACGGCACGGCGCTGCCCGCGCGCTATGCCGGGCGTTTCTTCGCCGCCGACCCGCTGCATCGCAATGTGGTCGTCTCGGAACGCTACGCGCGCGGCTCGACCTTCGAGACGAGCGACTCCGGCATCGCGCTCGCGAGCAGCGATCCGTCGTACCGCCCGGTGTATCTCACGAACGCGCCGGATGGCGGGATTTACGTGGCGGATTTCTACGAGGAATACATCGCGCACGGGCAGAATTACCAAGGGCAGCTCGACCCGAGCACGGGGCGCATCTACCGCATCCGCGGAAAGGACACTCCGCTCAACAAGGACGTGAATCTCGCCGTGAAGACGGGCGCGCAACTCGTCGCGCTGCTTGACCATGCGAACCGCTGGCATCGCCAGACCGCCGTGCGCCTGCTCGGCGAGCGGCGCGACCCCGCGACGCTGGAGCCGCTGCGCACCGCGTTGAAAAACACGGCAGAGCATCCCGCGCTGGAGGCATTGTGGGCGCTGCATCAAATGGGCGCGCTCGACGAAGCGACCGCCCTCGCCGCGCTCGCACATCCGCAGCCCGCCGTGCGCGCGTGGAGCGTCCGTCTGCTCGGCGACGCGCAGAAATTGCCCGCCGCTTTCGCCGCCGCCACCGAGCGCCTCGCCGCCGCAGAGCCGGATGCGGAAGTGCGCGCGCAGCTCGCCTCCACCGCGCGCCGCCTGCCCGCGGAGCAAGCACTGGCCTTGGTCGGCGCGCTGCTCCGCCACGATGCGGACGTCGCCGACCCGTGCATCCCGCTGCTCTGCTGGTGGACGCTCGAAGCCCACTGCGCGCAAAACCGCGACGCCGTGCTTGCGGCCATCGCGTGGGATTCCGCGCTGGTGAAACAGCACATCCTCCCGCGCCTCATGCGCCGCTTCGCCACCACCGAAGCGCGCGCCGACCTGCTCACTTGCGCGCGTCTGCTCGATGCCGCGCCCACCGCCGAGCACCGGCAGTTATTGATGAGCGGATTCGAGGAAGCCTTCAAAGGCCGCGCGCTCCCCGCGCTGCCCGAGCCGTTGCTGAAATCCCTCGCGCGCCACGGCCTCGCGTCGCCGCATCTGCGCGTGCGGCTGCGCGAGCCGGAGGCCGTCGCCGCCGCGCTGAAGACCGTCGCGGACGACACCGCCAAACCTGAGGAGCGCCTGCTCTGCGTGCGGCTTTTCGGCGAGGTGAAACTGCCCGAGTCCGTCCCCGCGCTGCTGCGTCTCGCGACTTCCACGCAACCCGCCGAACTCCGCAATGCCGCGTTCAATTCCCTACTCCTCTACGAAGACGACACCATCGGCGAAGCCATCGCGCGCGCCTACGCCACGCTCCCCGCCGAAGTGCAGCCCGCCGCGCAAACCCTGCTCACAAGCCGCTCCGCGTGGTCCCTCACGTTTCTCCGCCTCATCGAATCCAACGCCGTGCCGCGCACCGCGCTCGCACCGTCCACCGCCACGATGCTCCGCGAGCATGAGGACAAAAACGTCGCCGCGTTCGCGCAAAAACTTCTCGCCGCACCCGCTCCGTGCCCGCAGGGGCGCGAGGAAATCGAGCGTCTCCGCCGGGTCATCGCCACCGCGCCGGGCGATCCCTACAAGGGCGAACCCACCTTTCTCCAGCGCTGCGCCGGCTGCCACACGCTCTTCCAAAAAGGCGGCCGCATTGGCCCCGACCTCACCGCGTATCAGCGCGAAGACCTCGGCACTTTGCTCCCGAGTATCGTCGATCCCAGCGCCGAGATTCGCGAAGGCTTCGTCAATCAAATCGTCACCACGACCGACGGACGCACCCTCAGCGGGTTCCTCGCGGACCAGGACAGCACCGCCATCGTCCTGCGCGGTCTCGATGGGCAAAACGTGAGCGTTGCCCGCCGCGACATCCGCGAACTCCGTGCCGCGACCGCGAGCCTCATGCCCGACGGCATCCTCGCCGACCTCAGCGACCAGGAGCTCCGCGACTTCTTCGCCTACCTCCGCATCCCGCAACCGATCACCCGCTGACTTTATGAAACGCCTCATCCTTCTTGCCCTCGTCCCTCTCATCTCCCGCGCGACCGATTTGAAAATCGGCATCATCGGCACCGATACCGAGCACTGCATCGCGTTCACCGAATTCATCAACAACCCAAACGCGCCCGGCCATGCCGGGGGCGGACGGGTCGTGGCGTTTCTGAAGGGCGGGAGTGCGGATATCCCGTCAAGCATCGCGCGCGTGGAGGAGTATGCGGCGAAGTTGGAAAAGGAGATGGGCGTGAAGCTCGTGGGCTCGATCGAGGAGCTGTGCGCGGAAGTGGATTGCGTGATGATCGAGAGTGTCGATGGGCGTCCGCATCTCGCCGAGGCGCGGAAGGTGATCGTGGCGAAGAAGCGCGTGTTTATCGACAAGCCGCTCGCCGGTTCGCTGCGCGATGCGCGGGAGATTGCGCGGCTGGCGAAGGACGCGGGCGTGCCCGTGTTTTCTTCGTCGGCGTATCGCTACTACGACAGCATGATCGAACTGCAAAAGACCGAGGTGGGCGGAATCCGCAGCGCGATTTCCTACGGGCCGTCGCCGATCGAGGAGCATCATCCCGACTTGTTTTGGTACGGCATCCACCCGACCGAAGCACTCTTCACCGTCCTCGGGCCCGGCTGCGAATCCGTCGCCCGGACGCACACGGCGGACACGGATGTGGTCACGGGAACATGGAGCGGCGGGCGCATCGGCGTGCTGCACGCGCTGCGCTCGAAGCCGACGCCGCACAAGGTCACGGTCTTCGGCGCGAACGGCTTCGCCGAGCAGAAATCCGCGGGCGACAGCTACGCGCCGCTCGTGCGCGAGATCGTCCGCTTTTTCCAAACCGGCGTCGCACCGGTGAGCATCGAGGAAACCATCGAGATCATCGCATTCATGGAAGCCGCCGACGAAAGCAAGCGGCGCGGCGGTGCCACGGTGAAGTTGAGCGAGGTGATGGAGAAGGCGGCGCCCGCAAAATGAAGACGTGTTTTTCGTCGCTCGCTTTCCGGCTGGCGGCGCTGGCGGTGTCCACCGCAAAGGCGCAACTCTCGCCCGACGACGCGCTCAAGGCGTTCGAGGTCGCGGATGGTTTGCGGGTCGAACTCGTCGCCGCGGAGCCGCTCGTCGAGTCGCCGTGCGCGATGGCCTTCGACGAACGCGGTCGCCTTTTCGTCGCCGAAAATCGCGGCTATCCGAACACCGCGAATCCACCGCAGGGCCGCATCGCGCTGCTCGAAGACACCGACGCCGACGGGCGCATGGACCAGCGCACGGTCTTCGCCGACGGCCTCACTTTTCCCAATGGCGTGATGCCGTGGCGCGGCGGCGTGATCGTCACCTGCGCGCCGGACGTGCTCTTTTTCAAAGACACGGATGGCGATGGAAAGGCGGATGAAAAGCGCGTGCTGCTCACCGGCTTCGCGACGAGCGGCAGCACGCAGCTCCGCGTGAACTGCCCGACGCTCGGCCCGGATGGCTGGATTTATTTCGCCGCGGGATTGAGCGGCGGCGACATCACTTCGCCCGAACATCCCGACCGCCCCGCGTTGAAAATGACCACCGACCTGCGCTGGAATCCGCAGACTGGCGACATCGAAAACACGGACGGCCGCTCGCAATACGGAATGTCGTTCGACGATTTCGGACGCCGCTTCATCTGCATGAATCGCGTGCCCGTGCAGCACGTCGTCCTCTCCGCAAAAGTGCTCGCGCGAAATCCCAACCTCGCCTTTTCCGAAACCGTGCAGGACTGCAACGAACGCAGCGTGAAGACCGGCCTGCGCGGCGGCGGCGACGGCGTGCGTCTTTTTCCCATCAGCTCAAACATCACGACCGCCGACTCGCACGCAGGCTCATTCAGCGCCGCGTGCGCGATCACCATCTGGCGCGGCGGCGCGCTGCCGGAAAAGTATCGCGGCTGCGCGTTCACCTGCGACCCGACGGGCAATCTCGTCCACGTCGATCGCCTCGAAGCGCGCGGCGCGACCTTCGCCGCCGTGCCGATGTTTGAGAAAGAGCGGCGCGAATTCCTCGCCTCGCGCGACGACTGGCACCGCCCCGTCTTCCTCACCAGCGGCCCCGATGGCGCGCTCTACGTCTGCGACATGTACCGCAAAACGATCGAGCATCCCGACTATCTGCCGGAGGAAATTCGGAAGCGGACGGACTTTGAAAGCGGGAAGGAGATGGGGAGGATTTGGCGGGTGATCGCAACGCAATCTTCGGCAAGCGACCGGCAAACTTCTGTGGTGAAGCGCGGGAACGATATACTCACGACCGTCATTTCGTTGGGCGACGCACAGACGCGCGATGCGCTTGAATCACTTGCGGAAGCTGCTGCGACACTCGGTGATGATCGATGGATGCGCGCCGCAATTTTCAGCGGTGTGGGCGGCCGTGAGGTCGAGTTTCTGCACGCGCTCGAGAAGCGCGCGGCATTTCCAGTGGTCGTTCACGCGATTCTTGATTTGCGAAATGTGGACGCTGGTGAGCTTTCAAAGCGCGTGGTGGAAAAAGCGGGCGAGGCGATTCGCGATGCTTCGCTCCCGAACGAGGAGCGCGTCGCCTTTGCACAATTGCTGGCGCACAGTTCGTGGGAGGAGGCGGCTGATCCGTTGCGCTCCGTATTTTCGCAGGACTCCGATGACTCGCTGTGCTCCGCCGCAGTCGCGAGTCTCGTCGCACTCGATGCCGCTCGCGCAGCCGCTCTGCTACTCGCCCGCGAATCATGGCAGGGATTTCGACCCGCCGTGCGGGAATCGATCGTGGCCGCGCTGATTTCGCGTGAAACTTCCGCGGCAGCGATCGTCGCCGCGATGGAGTCCGGCGCGTTTCCCCCAAACATGCTTTCGTTGCAGCGGCGCGCGTTTTTTCTAAAACACAAAGACCCCGCGATCCGCGAACGGGCGGAGAAGCTCTTTGGCAAAGCGATCGCGGGCGATCGCATGAAAGCCTTCGAGGAGGTGAAAGTCGCGCTCACGCTGACAGCGCACGCGGAGCATGGACGCGAAGTTTTCAAGACACTCTGCGCGACTTGCCATCGGCTGGATCGCGAGGGCTACGCGGTCGGGCCCGATCTTTTTGACATTCGCAATCAGCCGAAGGAGTCGATCCTCTTTCACATCGTCGTGCCCGAGGCGGAAGTCGCGCCGGCCTTCGCGCCGTATCTCATCGAGACGAAAGACGGGCGCACGCTCGGCGGCATCCTCGCGAGCGAGACGGCGACGAGCCTCACGCTGCGAATGCCGCTCGGCGTCGAGCAGACGATCCTGCGCACGAACGTCGCGCGGCTGGAAGCGACGCCCGGTTCGCTCATGCCTGCCGGACTTGAGGCGGCGATGCCGCGGCAGGATCTCGCGGACCTGCTCGGCTATCTGAAAGGCGAGCGTTGAGCTCGCTGCGTCATCGCACCGCGCTCGGCTGGCCGGGCGTCATTCCGAAGAATCCGCGCGGGCGGTAGAAGGCGGCGGATTTTTTCAGCCCGCGCAGGAGCAGCGCAAAACCGGCGATACCCGCCAGCGCACCGATTGCGGCAAAGAGCGCGCTCTGCTTTTGAAAAATTTCAATGCACAGGAACGGAATCACCCCGAACAGCAACAGCAAAAAAAAACGCGCGCTCGAAGCGATGTGCAGCATGACCGCGAGGGCCAGCGTGGCCCAGCCGCACATGGCGACGGCTTGCGCCGCGAAATTTGCGAGCGGCGGGAGCGCGGGGTCGCCCACGCCGCACCACAGCGCGGCGAAGGCGGCGCCCGTCACGGCGGCGGCCCACGAAATGAGCGACAGCAGCACGGCCAGGCGCGGGGTGGAAAGCGGAAGCACGCGCAGGCCGCGCAACCCGATCTGCTCGGTCAGGACCGCGCCCATCATCAATCCCATCATCACGACTTGGAGGATCGTCGCGGGATTGTTGAGCGGCGCTTTTCCTCCCAGCATCCACTGCATCACGACGACCTGAACGACCGCGATCATCGCGAGAAAGAGCACGATGCGGCCCGCGAAATTCGCGACAAAAAATGGCACGCCGGTCAGTCCGCCTTTGACGGCTGCGGCATCCGCATCCGCTCGCGGCCTCGCCTTCACCGCGGTGACGAACATGCGCCGCTGCACCACTTCCGATGCGCTGAAATACGAGAACGCCACGAAAACCGGAGCGGCCGCGAAGACCGCCCAGTGCCACGATGCGACGGCGTCGGGAGTGCGCGGGAGATTTGGAAAAAGGAAGATGATGCCCGGCATCGAGAATCCCCAGAGCAAACCGAAGATGACCTGCTGCACATTCTCCGCGAAGTTTTCCGCCGCGCGCGTCGGCGCCCATTGCAGCAGGAAAAAGCAGAAGCCTGCGTAGCCGAGCGCGACCCACGCTTGCACGCCGGCGCTGAACCACGGCGCGGGTGGTTTGTTGGGAACGGAGAACGGTCCGATGTAGCGCCGCTCCTGCGCGAAAGCCGGCAGAGCGGGCGCTGGGGGAGCCGGCATTCCGCTCACCGCTTCGAGAGGTGTGGGCCCCGCCGGGGGAGCGAAACGATCCGCCGCAATCCGTGGCTGGATTGCCTGGAAAATCAGCACGCCAATCGCGAGCACCGGCACCGAAAGCAGCGGCACCAGCGGCACACCGACGAACCACCACGCCTTGGTTTGATCGTTCCGCGAAACGGGCAGCGGGCGCACTGCGCGGAAAACGCCGCGCTGCGCATCGAGCATAAGGGCGATCACTGCGACGGGCGCGAAGACAAATGGAAATCCCGTAACGCAGCTTCCGACCGAGAGCAGCAGCGCGATGGCGAGGAGCCACCACCAGCGGCGGAGAAAATCGAGGATGAGCGGTTTCATGGCGCGTTATTTCGTGAGGGCGAGAAAGAGTTCTTCGAGCGTGAGCGCCTGCGTGCGGACCTCGCGCGCGCCGCGCTGCGCGAGGGCGGCGAGCGGGCAGGTGAGCGTGTCGAGCACGCCGCGCCAGCGCGGGCCTTCGCGCTCCTGCAAGGTGAGACCCGGCACATGCGCGAAGGCTTCCACGTTTTCCGCCTCCCACTCGGCCTGCAAATGCCGCTCGACCAACTCGCCCGTCGCGCCTTCCGCCACGAGCCGGCCTTTGTGCAACACACCGACGCGATCGGCGAAACGCTCGAGATCGGAAAGCTGATGCGATGAGATGAAAACCGTGCGCGCTTCATCGCGGACGATCGCGAGCAGTTCGGAGAACACGGCCTTCTTCGTATGTGCGTCGATGCCCGTCGTCGGCTCGTCGAGCACGAGAATTTTCGGACGCCACGCGAGCGCGAGGAGCAGCGCGAGTTTCGTGCGACCGCCGAAGGAAAGCGTGCCGATGCGTTCATTTGCCGAGATGCCGAAATCCTGCATGAGCCGCGCGCAGTACGCGTCGTCCCAAGTCGGGCGAAAGCCGCGGTGGAAACGGATCGCGCGTCCCACTTTCCCCCACGCGACAAAATTCAAATCCGGCCCGACGTACGCCGCGCACGATTTCACCGCGACCTCCTCGCGCTCGTGGTCGAGCCCGCAGACCTTGATCGTCCCGGCATCGGGCGAACCCATGCCGAAGATTTGGTCGATGAGCGTCGTCTTGCCCGCGCCGTTCGGGCCGATGAGTCCGTAGATCGAGCCGCCCGGCACGGTAAGATCGAGCGGGCCGAGGGTGAAACGCGGGTAGTGTTTTTCCAGCGCGGAGACTTCGAGGGCGGGTGATGTGTTCATGGTTTTGAAGGCCCGCGAAAAACGCAAAAGACACGAAAGGGTTCTCGGCGCGACGCCGTTTCCGCCTCGCTTCCTTTTCGTGTATTTCGCGTATTTCGCGGGCTCATGGTTTTTCGTTCAGGGTTTCGAGAAAAAGGCGGCGCAATTCGGCGGGCTTCAGCCCGGCTTCCGTGGCTTCGCGTGCGGCCTCTTTGAGAAAGGCGCGGGCGTGTTCGAGCTTCACCTCGCGGCTGCGGTCCCCACCGCCCTCCGCGACGAACGTCCCCAATCCCTGCCGCCGAAAGATGATGCCCTCGCGCTCCAACTCCTCATAAGCGCGCTTCACCGTGATGACGCTCACCAGCATCTCCTCCGCGAGCTGGCGGAACGACGGAAGCGCCGCGCCCGCCTCGATCCTGCGCTCAACGATCGCCCGCTTCAGCCCGGAAATGATCTGCTCGTAGAGCGTCCCCGGCGCGGCAGGCGAGATCGGCGGGAGCAGGAGTTTGATGGATTTCGGAGGCACGGCGCTAATTCAGATGGCTGTATATATTTAACATATACAGTCTGCCGTCCACTGAAATCTTTATTTTTTCGCTTAACGGGACCGGGGAAACAAAAGCGACAGGCGAACCCGATACGATTTTTCACAGACCGTTTTGCTCGAAACCAGCCCCGGAGCGCGTGCGCCAGGTTCATGAGGAACACCTCCAGTGGGCCGATTTTATCAGCACCTCCATCGAAGCCGTCCGCCTGCGCGACGCCTGGCTGAAAGTCGGCGTCGTCACGCCGAAATGGGCCGCCGACGCCCTGCACGTCGCCCTCGCCAGCGTCGAGCACTGCCGCTGCATCGTGGCTGGAACTTCAAGCACATCGTCCACTTCGACAAAATCCCGCCGCATCACGGCATCGACTTGATCCAATGGTCTCGAGAGCATCAGCATCAACACCCCCGCCGAGGTCATCGCCTATGCAACTTGAAGAATATGACTGCGTGAAAATCAAACGCCGGGCGCAAACCTGCATCTACGAAGAGACGAAGGATTGCTCTGCGGTTTGGCGCAGCTCACGCCCGAGGCACTGGTGGCGCACTATCAAAGCATCGCCGCCGCCGCCCGCCAGCGGCAGGCCGAGTTGCGCGCCCACGCGCAACCAGCCAGCCCATCCGGCGCGTAATTACTCGCCTCCGCCGCGCTGGACACAGGCACTGCCGATTCAATCTCGACCGAGCCCACGAACCGGTGACACTGCCGCCGGTGATCACCATTGATGAAACGCTCATCGAATCGGCCACCCAAACGCTCGTGTCCGAGTTCCATCCCGAACAAATCTGGTGGTTTGGCTCCCGCGCCTGGGGCACCCCCACCAGCGATAGCGATATGGACCTGATGGTGGTCGTGCGCGACAGCGACGAACCCGCCATCCGGCGCTCGCAACGCGAGCTGCGCTGCTGGCAAGGGCTCCCCATGCCCAAGGACGTGATCGTTCCCACGCGCGCCCAAGTGGATCGTTCCAAGCACCTGCGAGCCTCCCTCTTTCACCAAATCCTCACGCGCGGACGGAAGCTCTATGGATGAATCCGCGACTGGCTGGCGCGCCGGTCGGGATCTGCGTTCCGCCCGGCTGCTCGCGGCGGCGGACGATCCGCCGCTCGACACCGCCATCTTACCACTGCCAGCAGGCTGCGGAGAAATCCATCAAGGCCTGGCTCCAAGGTCAGGATGTCCCATTCCCAAGACCCACGATCTTCTCGCCCTGGTAAAGCGCGCGTCGGAATCGCATCCCGACTTTACGCGACTCGACCCTGCGGCTGCGATGCCCCCGCCCGACGCGACCGCCTTTCGCTCTCCTGGAGGTTCCTACGAGCCGATGCCCACCCGTGAAGAGTTTGATGAAGCCTTGGATCACGCCGACGCGATCCATGATTTCGTGGTCACTGCACTTCCCGCGGATGCGCCACCGTGAGAGTTCCAAAGACGGTGAGCGCAAGAATATTCTCCTGAACCTTTCCTGAGCAGACCCTTTCCTGCCGTCGCCAAAGCTGTGTTTCCATCCTTGGCGTCAGGCTGCGCTTGTGGCAGAGTGGCCTCTATGTTGACGATATCAACACCGTCTGAACTCCGCCCTTTGCTTCACGAAAAACTCGATCAATGGGCACCCGACGACCTGCCGTTGCTGCACCGGGTCATGGTCGAACTGGAGCGGGATCGTCTGATCGCCGAGTTGAATGCGGAATTTGATCGCGACCGGGAAGCCGGTCGGCTGGAGAAATTACCCCAGATCATTCGGGAAGCCCGCGCCGCGCTTGCCGCGAGGCATCCTGAGTCGGTGTGATCGTTGTCCTCGATACCAATGCGCTGCTGCAAATTTTCGGTGCGCGCTCGCCTTTCGCCAAGCTCCAGCAGGCGATCCTCGACGGGCAGGTGACGCTCGCCGTCTCAACGGC
>JAYVRQ010000487.1:0-4360 GCA_043776145.1 Chthoniobacteraceae bacterium | reverse complement strand
CGTGTTTCGCCTTGGCCTCGCTGGCGATGACGACGACGGCGGGAGTCTTGGCTGCGTCGCAGTTGGCTTTCACGCGCATGAGGACGGCCCTGAGGTTTTGCAGCTTCTTGTCGGTCGCGTCGCCCATGGGCTCTTCATTTAGGAGGATGTCGCCGCGGGTGGTGATCTGCACGACTTGTTCATCGGCAAAGGGGACTTCCTTCGTCGTCTCGACGGTGCCGGGGAGCTGGCAGTTCAACTCGCGCTCCACTTTCACGGCACCAGCCATGACCATGAAAAAGAGCATGATAACGAAGACCACGTCAATCATCGGCGCGATCTGGAAGCCGATAGTTCCTTCGTTGGGATCTGCTTTGAACTGACGCATCTATTCGCCCTCCCGATTGTAAACGCCAAAGGAGACATCGGCGATGCCCGCCTCGCCAGCGGCGTTGAGCACCTGATTGATCACGAGCGCCTCGGCGTTGCGGTCGGCACGGATCACCACGCGATACTCGGGATTCGGTCCTTTCACGGGCGTCTCGGCGCTTTGCTTCTTCAAGGTTTTCAAATGCTCGGCGACTTGCTTGATGTCCTTGTAGCCTTTGCCTTCGAGAAAATAGGACGGCTTCTCCGTGGCTGGATCCCATTTCACATTCAGGATTGCCTCGTTGCGCATCATGTCGCGCTTGAGCGCATTTGGCGCGACGGGGAGCGGGAGTTTCTCGACCTTGAGCACCTGCGCGGAGGTGATGCTCATGAAGAAAATGAGCAGCACGAGAAGCACATCAATCATCGGAGCGATCTGGAATTCAGGCTCGCCTTCGCCTCCGCCTCCGCTGGCCATTTAGTGCGCCCTCCTTTTCATCGGTGGAATCCGTTGCTTCAGGCCTGCGCGGCTCCGGGTTCCACCGTGGGATGCACCCAGTTCGGCACGGCTGCGTAAAGTTCCTCGTCGCCGATGTGGGCACCGGCGAGGTAATCGTACGGCATCCTGCGGTAGAGCGATCCGATAGTCTCCTGGACGTTGTGGATCAATTTTGCAGCGCGATTGCGCAGCCAGTAGTACGAGAAGAATGCGGGAATCGCGATGAGCAGGCCGAATGCGGTGCAGATGAGCACTTCGCCGATCGCGCCGGACAATTTACCAGGGTCGCCGATGCCGGAGACATTCAGTGTGCGGAAGGCGTGCTTCATTCCGAACACCGTTCCGAGCAGACCGATCATCGGCGTACACACGCCGATCACCGAGAGGTAGCTGATGAAGTATTGCATCCGCGCATTTTCTTTTGAAAGCGCTGCGACGATGGCTTCCTCAGTCGCGGCTTTGCCTTCGCCCACCATGGTGAGTCCCGCGCGACAGACGTTCGTGAGCGCCGAGGGGTTGGCCTTGCAGAAATTGTAGGCACCGACGTAGTCGCCCGTGCGGAACACGGCTTGCAGTGCATTGACCTGTTCCTTCGGTAGGCATTTCCCGAAGCTCGTGATGCGCAGCAGGCCATCCACGATCAGATAGAGCGTGGCCACGGAGCAGAGGCCGATGATGATCATCACGGGGCCGCCCGCGACGAGATCCTGCCACATGCTCGAAGTCGTCTGCACAGCCTCTCCCTCGGCGGCAGGCGCGGCAGTCTGAGAAAAGAGCAGTGTCGGCGCGACGATGGAAAGAATGGCGACGAGGGAGAAAATACTGAGCGTGCGATGCTTCATTTTGGGGAAAGTGATTGAATTAAATGTGAGAAGTCCGTTGTGAATTTGCGAGCATTTCTTCGCGGTGCGATTTCCATGCGGTGCGGAGTGCGTGAAAAATGAGAATGCCGCGCGAGCATCCGCTAGGTAGGCTCGGCATCACTTGAAGACGATCCCTTCCATCAAGACGAGAATGGCAATGCTAGCAGCGGTGCTGAGTGCCGCGTGGATTTCCTCCATGCCCGCGGCAGAGCCGCTCACGGATGCATATCGCTCGGCTAAGTCCGCTCTCGATTCAGGCGATGCCGCAAAAGCCGCCGCCATTCTCGAATCTCGACTCGCGGACGCGCAGGGCGAACAGCGCGGAGTGATGCTCTTCACGCTCGGTATCGCGCTCATGAAGTTGGACCGGCCTGCGGATGCCGAGCGGAGTCTCACCGAGGCGAAGGGATTTTTTGAAAGCAGTCCGAGATTCCCGGAACTGTGGGCGCTGATCGGCGATACACGCGCTGCCCAGTCGAAGACCATCGAGGCTTCGCAAGCCTACGCCGAGGCGGCGCGCGCAGGTGCGGCAGCCCCGGAGAATCCCATCGTCCGATACGCATCGGCACGCGTGGCGGAAATCGCCGCCGCGGATTTCATCCTGAAGGGTGACGGGGTTTCCGCTGTCAGCAGACTTCGCGACGCCGCGGAGCTTTCGGAGCAGCGGGTAATGTCTGTCCAGTCGCTCCTCGGTGAAATCGCCGCGAACCGCAAACTGCGCGGAGAGGCGACGGCTGCGGCGGTTTTCGCGCTCGGCGAGATCGAGCAGCGTGCAGGCCATCTGCCCGAGGCGATTGCCTACTATCAGCGCGTGTTTGTCTCGTGGTTGAAGTATCCGGCGTGGGTTGCGCGTTCCTACCTCGGTGCCGCGGAGTGCTTCGAGAAACTGGGCCGGCGCAAGGACGCGATCGCGCACCTTCAGGAGATGATGCGAAAGGCGGAGCGGTTCCGCGGCCAGTCGGAACTTGTGGAAGCGAAGCGCAAGCTGCGTGAGTGGAATCCTCCGGCGCGCTGAGACCGCGATGCTCAGTGGACCGCTCCGGTTTTGAAAGTTTGCGGCGTTCTCAAAGAGCAGGCTGGACATTTTCTTCGGGAGGATGCGATTTGGAAGTTCCCTCATGACCCCGTCCGTCTTCATCCGACTTGCATCCGTGGTTGTCGCATTGGCGACTTTCCCGGCGACGTGCGGCGCGCAGACGCAAGCTGCACTCGATAAGGAGCGGACACGCCGGATGCTGCTCGTGGAGCTTCACAACGGGGGAATGCTGTTTTTCGAGGGAGGCAAGTATGCCGAGTGCATCGAGAAGCTCGTGAAGTATCTCGCCGAATTGACGGAGGAGGAAAAGCAGAAGGCACCGGTGATCTATCTCACGTTGGGTGAAGCGTATTTCCGTCTCGGGCAGGATGAGAATTTCACGAAGGCCATTGCGAATTGGAACGAGTTCCTCCGCCGCTGGCCGGCGGATCCGAAGGGACTCGAGGTGAAGCTGGCCATCGCGCAGACGTACATGCGGATGAAGCAGTGGGAGACGGCCATCACCTGGTGGGTGCAGATCGAGGGTGTGCCGGCATTGCGGGAAAATTCGCTGACTGGACAGGCCTCGTGCTATCGGCAGATGACGAAGCCGGAGGAGGAAATCAAAGTGCTCGATAGGCTGGTAAATCCCGATTTCAACACACCGGCCTCCGCGGAAGGTGCCGTGCGGCTGATGTCGCTCTACGCGCTCAAACATGATCCCTCGGTGCCGGAGAGCATCGCTTTTGCCGACAAAGCGATCGTCCTGCTGAAGAAGCTCCAGGCGAAGACTCACCTCGTGGAAAACCTCGTGGCACTGAACGGCATCGCCATCAAGCTCGGCGACGAATTGCTCGAAGTGAACGCGTATGAGAAGGCGCTCGATGCGTTTTGGGCGGTGAAGTCGCGCGCGGTAGTGGCGAAGATGCAGCGCGAACGGATCGCGGTGATGGAGCTGCGGATCGCACAGAACATGAAGGCGGCGGGCAAGGATCCCATCGCGCTCTCCCGCGCCATCCGCGTGAACGACGAGATGATCAAGCCCCGCATCGAGGAGGGAAAGAAGGTGCTCGCGCAATTTGAGGCGCTGCCGGATTTCATGCCGTCGCTCTATTTTCGCATGGCGCGCTGCTTTGCCGACATGGACAAAAAGTGGGAGGCGATTGTGATTTTCAATCAGATCCTGGCAAAGTTTCCGACGTCTCCAGTGCGGGAGACCGTGGTTTTCAGCCGACTGGCCATCTACGCGGATCTCGGGATCGCAGACGCCACGTATCGTTTTTGCGACGCTTACCTCGGGGAGTTTGCGAAGGGCCCGCACGCGGCGCAGGCGGCGTATCTGAAGGGCATCACCGCGATGAAGAAGCAGGACTGGTATCTCGGTGAGAAATACCTCGGCGACGCGCTGAAATTCCTGGCGACGCTCAGCGACGATCAGAAAAAGCTCTACTGGACGGAGGCGCGATACCAATACGCGAACTCGCGATTCCTTCAGAACAAATTTGAGGACGCGCAGAAGGACTTCGACATTTTCATCGGCGAGTTTGGAAGTGCCGCCGACGGCAGGGGTGCCTTCATGGAGGACGTGGAGTATCAGCTCGCGCTCACGCATCTTTTTCTCGGCCACTATGAGAA
>JAYVRQ010000486.1:0-4367 GCA_043776145.1 Chthoniobacteraceae bacterium | reverse complement strand
CAGCCCGACGCCCAGCGCCAGCAGAGTAAGCCACAGCGCATCGGTGCCGCTACCCAGGCCGATGGCATGTTCACATTCACAGTAAGCCGCGAATTCTTCCTCGAATTTGGTGACGAACGGCCCACCAGCAAATGTGCCGGTGTCGATGACTTCCTGGATGGCGGAGGTGAACTCCGCTTTGAAGGGTGTGTGTTGAGCTTTTAGATTTAGGAACGGGACTACCATGATTTACTTTTTTGGGGGACTGATTTGAGAACTTGGGCGGGATTTCCCGCCACCACGGCATTTGCCGGGACATCCTTGGTGACCACACTCCCGGCACCCACCAGCGCATTTTCGCCGATCGTAATGCCGCCCAGAAGGGTCGCGCCGGAACCGATGGACGCGCCGCGCTTCACGAGTGTGCGCAGGCAGGTCCAGTCAGCCTCGGTCTGGAGCTTTCCGTCTCCAGCAGTCGCGCGTGGCTGGTGATCGTTGATGAAGGTGACGCTGTGCCCGACGAAGACCTCGTCTTCAATCGTAACGCCCTCGCAGATGAAGGTGTGGCTTTGAATCTTGCACCGTTCACCGATTTTCACGCCCTTCTGGATCTCTACGAACGTACCGATCCGCGATTCGTCACCGATTTCACATCCGTAAAGATTGACGAAGGCGAAAACACGCACGTCCCGACCGAGCTTCACATCCGGCGCGATGCGTTGATAGGTGGGCTGCTCGCTCATGCCGGGATCGAATTCCGTCCCGCCGCTTTCTTTGGCTTGGCTGTTAGACTAGCACGCGGCTTTTCCGGCGTTTGTGAAAACTGGATCGGAGCACCCTGCGCCTTTAGCGATGCGGATGCGGCCTCCAGGATTTTCACCAACTCCAACCCACGGCGACCGGAACTTAGCGGCGTCGCGCCCGTCCGGATGCAATCCACGAAATGCTGGCATAGTTCCTTAAGTGGCTCCTCTTGCTTGAGGTGGGGAATGTAGCTGTCGCCGTAGTGATACGAATACTGAAACTGGGCAAAGGAATCGTAATGCGGCGGACGATCGACGCGCACATCATAGACGCGGATTTTTTCGTTCGCCTGAAGATCATCATAGACGATCATCCGGCGCGTCCCCACGATGGTCATTTCGCGTACCTTCCTCGGTTCCAGCCAACTGCTTTGGATGGACACGAAACGGTTCCCGCTGAAGGTTAGCGAGAGATTCGTCACATCCTCGATCCCCGGTGTGACGTGGGCGTTTCCCTGGCAGTTCACCACGAGCGGCGATTCGCCGAGGATGTGCAGGACGATCGAAATATCGTGCGGCGCGAGATCCCAGGCGACGTTGATGTCCGGCTGAAACAATCCCAGATTCAGCCGCCGCGAATTGATCGAGCGGATTTCACCGATGTCCCCGGCCTTGATGATCTCTTTGATTTTCCGCACCGGAGACGAATAGAGAAAAGTATGGCCGACCATCAAGGTGAGCCCTTTTTTCTCCGCGATCTCGATCAATTCTTCACATTCCGCGGAAGAGGAAGCCATCGGCTTTTCGATGAAAGTATGCTTGCCCGCGAGCAGGCTCTCCTTTGCCAGCGGGTGATGATATTTCACTGGCGTGGCGATCACGACGGCGTCGAGATCCACGCCGTTCAGCAAGTGCTTGAAGTCCGTCGTACCCTCTACCGCAGGATAAAGATTCCGCAAGTGCTGGAGGCGCGACTGGTCGAGGTCGCACATCATTCGCAGGTTGCAGTCGCGCAAACCGTTGAAGTTTCGGACCAAATTCGGTCCCCAGTAGCCGCAGCCGATGACTCCGATAGAGAGGGGTTTTTTCATGGTGTGTTGTGATTCTTGGTAGGGTTGTGCGGGTGGAAAGCAGGAATCGGTGACAAGGGGCAGCGAAGACGAGGGGCGTCGGAAGACGCGATATGCGGGCAGCCGGCCGATCAATTTCCCTTGGGCCGGTCAGAGTTTTTCCAGTCTGTCGGGGACGTTCCGGGTTTCGCGAACTTGGGCAAGCAGCGCAGGGAGCGTTTTGAGAAGAATGACCACGTCCAGACGCAAAGAGGCGTGCCGGGCGTAAAATATATCCAGCTCGATCATGCGGCTGAATGAGGTGTTATTCTTTCCGTTCACCTGCCAGTGGCCCGTCAATCCCGGACACGCATCGAAACGCTCCAGTTGCTCCATCCGGTATTTGGAAAGTTCGGACTCCGTGCAAGGCCGCGGCCCCACCAAGCTCATATCGCCTTGGATGACATTGAAAAGCTGAGGCAATTCATCCAACCCGGTCGCCCGGATCAGCCGTCCGCTGAAAATCATGCGCTCATCGCCCCTCAAATCCAACTTCGTCATCGGCTCGTCGCTTTCCACGAGCTGACTGAAGTGAACTTCATGGCTCTCCGTCTCCGCGTGCATCTTCATGCTGCGAAATTTCAGAATCTTAAATCGTTTTCCCCGAAATCCCACGCGCTCTTGCGTGAAGAAAATCGGCCCTGTCGAAACCATTTTGATCCACAACGAAATGCAGATCATCACTGGCAGCCAGACTGGCAGGGAAATCAGGATCGCGACCAGATCAAGAGTGCGCTTCCATGCCGGAATCGAGAAGGTGTCGTCGTCGGAAGCGCATTCCAAAGGTGCCACTGCTGTGGGAAACATGGCACGATTGACCGGCATGGACCCGAAGGACTGTTCATTTTGAAATGTTTGCATCCCGTGTGTGTGCCTGGTGATCGCGCCCTTCAGGACATTTGCCCGGATTTGAGTCGGGCAACAATTCGAGGGGGCAAGATTCCAGGGTCGTGTGTGGGTTTCACTGGCTTTCAGAAAGGGGTTTGTCGGGGGGGGACAGCCGATTATTTTTAGGCAAGCTGCCGCACTTGCTCGTCGCGTATTATTTCACGCGAACCGAGTGTCATATGTTTCGGAAAAAGTGCTATTCAAAAGAATCTGCGGCATCGGTAGCTTTCTTCGTGCGAGCGAGGCAATTGCAGACGGGTTATTTTGGGAGGGCGGCATTTTAAGAAAAGTATGGAAATAATGTCAAAAGCGGAAATAGCTGTAAACATAAAAATTACATGAACATGTAGAAGAGTTTGCAAAAAAGCCCTGCTAGCGCACATACGTGCATAGTGTCAGGGGCGGGGAAAATGTGATCCCTGTCGAGTACCTGTCGTGCATATCAGGGTGGGAGATGACCATTACACCGCACAAGAACAGTTTTGCATCGGGAAAGGTATCGGCGGAGGGATGATTCTTTTGTCGTCGATTCTCCTACGCAGGCCTGTCAGCGAGGAACCGGGCTCACGGCAATCGCTTTCGATGGTCCGCCGGGAATCCGCACCTTCTTGAGCTAAAGCTCAAACTACTTTCATCGTGAGCGTCCGTCAGACGACCAGGCCTGACGAAGCCTTTACGGACGAATTCCGCTGCAGACTCCATACGGATTGCCATGAGTTGATTGGCTGACGAAACTCCGGGACTCGCTAAGATGAGCCTGCCTTCGATGAATCCACTGCTTCACACCCGCCGCGATTTTCTCGGCAGCATCACCGGCGGCCTCGGCGGCCTCGCGCTCACGTCGCTGCTCGGGCGTGACCGACTGCTCGCGGGCACGCCGCAATTTGCGCCGAAGGCGAAGCGCGTCATCCAGCTTTTCATGAATGGCGGGGCGAGTCAGTGCGACCTCTTCGATTACAAGCCGCGGCTCATCGCGCAGCATGGGCAGCCTTTCGATCCCGGCACGGGCGAGCGCGTCGAGGCGAGCATCAGCGTGCCGGGTGCGCTGATGAAAAGTCCCTTCGAGTGGGCGCGGCACGGGCAGTGCGGACGCTGGGTGAGCAGCGCGCTGCCGCATCTCGCGCGGCATGTCGATGACATGGCGTTCCTCATGGCGATGCAGTCGAAGTCGAACGTCCACGGCCCGGCGTCGCACTTGCAGACGAGCGGGTTCGTGCTGCCGGGATTTCCGTGCGCGGGCGCGTGGATTTCATATGCGCTCGGGAGCCTCGCGGACAACGTGCCGGCGTTCGTCGCGCTGCCCGATGCGCGCGGGCTGCCCTACAATGGACGCAGCGCGTTCACGTCGGGATTTCTCCCGGCGAATCATCAGGGCACCATCATCAACGCCTCCGCTCCGCAGCCGATGACGCATCTGGCGCCGCCCGCGGGCGCGGCGCACATCTCACCGGAGAGTCGCGCCGACGGCCTCGCGCTGCTGCGGGAAATGAACGTCGAACACGCGGCGGAACACCCGGGCGATTCGCGGCTGACGGCGCGCATCGAGAGCTACGAACTCGCCGCGCGCCTCCAGCTTTCCGCGCCGGAACTGCTCGACCTCGCGGGCGAAACCGACGCGACGAAAAAACTCTACGGCCTCGATCAATCG
>JAYVRQ010000485.1:0-15872 GCA_043776145.1 Chthoniobacteraceae bacterium | reverse complement strand
AAATACCCTCCGAAATGTGCGCGTGAGTTATGTATCTGTTTTTCACTGAGGTTCCGCATGTTATGCTCATTACCTCCTCGTAAAGTTCCTAAGACCCTCACGAAAATCAAAGCTGTGGGGCGCTGAATTCCATTCAATGCAAAGGTTTAGTATCAACCTTTCACCTCGTTCCCAAGTTGCACTTGGGAATGCCATGCTGGCGAAGTTGCACTTCGGAGGCGCGGAGCGCGGACGAAGCACAGCTTCGGGGAAACGTGCGTGCCCAAGTGCAACTTGGGCACGAGGGTTCCGGCGAGGGGTTCCAAGTCTGCGAAGTGGACACAGGCTTCCAGCCTGTGCCGGTGGGCGGACGAAGGGAGTGCCGCCGGTCCGAAACCGGGCGCGGCTCGCCGGATCGGTCTGCCGCACAGGCTGGAAGCCTGTGTCACATTCACGCCGCCCCGGCAAACTCCCGCCATGCGCGGGGCGATGTGCGCATTCTCGCGGCGATGAAAACGCTCCTGCTTCTCCTTGCGGACGCCACCTTTACCTCGTGCCCAAGTGGATGCAAAAAAGCATCACTGAGCGAGCGAGTTTCTCCCAAGTCGCCTCGTGAGGGAAATTCGCGAAGGCGGGACGCCTTCGCCAGCGCGCGGGACGCGCACGCTACCCGGAAATCCTCCGCCCGGCTGCACGCGCGCGTTGCCCGTGGCGCGCGGGCTTGCTAGTGTTGGTTAATTCACCATGTCTGCCAACGCTGTTCCGTCCGTCATCTCGCCCGAGGCGCTCCAGCTCGCCCGCGCGCTGGCGAAGGAATTTTCGGAGTGCCTCTGGTTCTGGCATCCAGACGCGACGGTGGACACGCGCGAGGATGCGTATCTCGTCATCCAGCATCTGCGCGAATACGGCGGGCATCGCGCGTGGCGGGCGGCGCAACGGCTTTGGAAATGCCTCTAACCGCGTTCCAGTCGGAGGTGCTCGCCGTGCTCGCGGCGAACCGCAGCGAGGTCAGCCACTTTGCCGGCGGTCTCGTCCTCAATGCCTCGCCGGACTCTGCACGTTACAGCCACGACTTCGATATTTTCCACGAGGCTGCGGAGGAAGTCGCGCGAGCGAGCGTGGCCGACGCGGCGAGTCTCCGCTCCGCGGGATTTACCGTCGAGCCCTCGCGTCTGTGGGAAAAGCCGACTGACTTCCGCAAAGCGCACGTCACACGCGGCAGCGATCATGTCGAGGTGGACTGGGCTGCGGATTCCGCGTTCCGTTTTTTCCCGATCGAGCCCGACCCGCAGCTCGGCTGGCGGCTGCATCTTTTCGACATGGCGACGAACAAGGCGCTCACGCTCTCGGCACGGACGGAGACACGCGATTACGTGGACATCGTCGAATTGCACCGCACCTATCCGCTCCCTGCGCTTTGCTGGGCGGCGTGTGGTAAAGACCCCGGCTTCTCTCCGCTCTCGCTCTTGAAGATGATGCGCCGTTTCGCGCGCATCGACCCGACGGAGTTGGACAAAATCAAAGCGCGCAATCTCGACCCGCGCGCGCTCAAGGAAGCGTGGATCGAGATGTCCGATTTCGCCGAAGCCGAGATGGAGCGCATCGCGAACGGGCAGCCTGACCTGCCCATCGGCATCGCCTTTGTGGACGCGACCGGCCACCCGCGCTGGCTCACGCACGCCGGCCCGCTCACTCCGCACGCGCCGTGCGTGCGCGGCTGTCTGCCGCGACTCGTGCTCGAGTAGTCGTCGCCAGATGAAAACCCGGCTGCTCGCGCTTCTCCTCACCGCCATGAATCTGCACGCCGCCGATTACTCCGCGATCGTTCCAAAGCTCGAAACCGTGATTCGCGGGGAGATGCGCGAGTGGGAAATCGGCGGCATCGCCGTCGCGCTGGTGGACGATCAGCAAGTCGTCCACGCCGCCGGATTCGGCGAGGCGAAGCGCGATTCCATTTTCCGCTGCGGCAGCATCTCGAAGCTCTTCAATGCGCTCGCCGTGATGCAGCAGATGGAAGCGGGAAAGCTCGATCTCGATGCGCTGCTGCAAACTTACGGCCCAGGTCTGCTGCCGCTGAATTCATTTCCCGAAGCACCCGCCGTCACGCTTCGGCAAATGCTTTGCCATCGCAGCGGGCTTCAGCGCGAGGCGACGGTCGGTGGTTATTTCGATCCCACCCAGCCCTCACTCGCCGCGACCGTCGCGAGCATCGCGTCCGGTGTGCTCGCGACGCGGCCCGGTGAGAAAACGCGCTACTCGAATTTCGCCGCGAGCATCGCCGGGCGCGTCGTCGAGCGCGTCGCGGGGCAGTCGTTTGAAGACTATCAACGCGCGCACATTCTCGATCAGCTCGGGATGAAAAGCTCCGCGTGGACGCTCGCGAAAGCCGCGCGCGAACGGATCATCGTCTCGCACATGCGCGTCGCGGATGGCCGCGGCGGCTGGACTCGCCGGGATGCGCCGCTGTTCGAACTCGGCACGATCCCCGCCGGGAATCTTTTCTCGACGTCCGAAGATGTGGCCCGCTTCGCCTCCGCGCTCATCGCGAACGACGGCAAGCTCGTGAAACCCGAAACGCTCGCCGAAATGTGGAAGCCACAACTCACTCCCAACGCCGCCGGATTCGGGCTCGGATTCATGGTCGGAAAATTCCGCGAGCATCTCGCTCGATCAGGAAAAAGAGGCGATGGAAGCGGCCCCGACTTCATCCCGCTTATCGTAAGCGAGCGCCACGGGCACCTCTACGCGATGACCGAAAACATGGTGGACTACCGCCTCACACCGCTGAACCGCCACGTCTGCACGCTCCCGCCGGGCATGTATGTGAACGAGCAAATCGTCTTCCTCACCGGCCCCGAGGGCCGCGCTCACGCGGTCAATTTCGCCAGCATGATCCTCCCGCGCCGACTATGAAACTCACCATCCGCGACATCCATCTGCCGCTGCGGCATCCGTTCACCATTGCGCTCGGCACGACCACGGTGAAGCACAACATCGTCGTCGAACTGAGCGAGGGCGGCGTGACTGGGTACGGAGAAAGCGCCAGCAGCGAGGCTTGGAAGGAATACACGCCGGAAGGGATGCGCGCCGATTTGGAAGCGGCTCGCGACGTGATCGAATCCGCGACTTTCACGACGCCAGAGGCGCTCTGGGCTGAGATGCAGCCGCACCTCGGCCGCAATCCCTTTGCGCAGTGCGCGCTCGATCTGGCGGCTCACGATTTGTGGGGGAAAAAACTCGGCCAACCGGTGTGGAAGCTGTGGGGCCTCGATATTTCCAGGGTGCCGGACAGCGATTACACGATCGGCATCGACCCGATCGAAAAGATGATCGCGAAGATGAAGGAATTCGACGGGTGGCCGATCTACAAGATCAAGCTCGGCACGGATCACGACCTCGAAATCGTGCGCGCGCTGCGCCAGCACACCGACGCGATTTTCCGCATCGACGCGAACACCGCATGGACGCCCGAACAAACGATCGCGTATGCGCCAGAGTTGCAGACGCTCGGCGTGGAGTTCATCGAGCAACCGCTGCTGCGCGATGATTGGGAGGGCATGAAGCGCGTCGCGCGGGAATGCGTGCTCCCCGTGATCGCGGATGAAAGCTGCCAGGGCGAAGCCGACGTGGAGCGGTGCGCGGGAGTTTTCGCCGGCATCAATATCAAACTCACCAAAGCCGGCGGTCTCACTCCCGCGCGGCGCATGATCGCGCGTGCGCGAGAGCTGGGCCTGAAACTCATGGTCGGCTGCATGACCGAATCGAGCATCGGGATCAGCGCCATCGGCCAGCTCCTCCCGCTGCTGGATTACGTGGACATGGACGGCGCGGTGCTCATCGCGCGGGACATCGCGAGCGGCGTTCGTTTGGAAAATGGGCGGCCCATTTTTCCCGAGGAAAACGGAAACGGCGTGCGGCTACTCGGCCCGGTTTGACTTCGCGCGGGCACCCGGCTAGTCCTCCCGCACTTTGAAACTGCGAACTGTTTTCCGCGCGCTCGCCGCTTGTCTGACGCTCGTCTTTTCCTGCACGGCGCAGGAGGCCACTCCCAACGACCAGGCCCGCTTCCTCGCGGGGCTGCCCGTGCGCGACACGCCGCTCGCGCTGTTTGCGCTCGAGCGCGCCTGGATCGAGCACGCGACGGAATTCGATTCCGCATGGAAGACGCTCGACGAGCGGCAGCTCGCGAAAATCCGCGCGTGGTCCGAACAGTTTTCCGGCTCGGCGTCCGGCTCGGCGGATCCGCTCTTCTACTTTTTCAGCGGCCCCGACATTCTTTACGCGCAGGCTTTTTTTCCAAACGCCTCGACCTATGTGCTCTGCGGGCTGGAGAGCGTCGGCGAGATTCCCGATGTCGCGAAGTTGCCAAAGGGCTCGCTCGCGCCATCGCTTTACAATCTCCGCAAGGCGCTGAATTCGGTGCTGAGTTTTTCCTTCTTCATCACCAAGGAAATGAAGACCGATCTCACCAGCACCAAGCTCAGCGGCACGCTCCCGGTGCTCTACGTTTTCCTCGCGCGGGCGGGCTGCGCGATCGACAGCGTGGAAGCCGTGGGCCTCGACAAAACCGGCGCGTTCGTTTCCGAAAAACCGGCGACACGCGGGGTGAAAATCGTTTTCACCGGCGCGGGCGGGAAGCCGCAGACGCTCTATTATTTCACGAGCGATCTCTCGAACGACGGCATCAGGTCCAATCCCGCATTCACCAATTTCTGCGAGCAACTCGGGACCGGTCGCAGCTTCGTGAAAGCCGCTTCGTATCTCATGCACATGGAGTATTTCAGCAGCGCGCGCGATTTCCTGCTCACGCACAGCCGCGCGTTGATCGAGGACGATTCCGGGATTCCGCTGAAGGCTTTCGATCCGGCGACGTGGACCGTGCGGCTCTTCGGCGCGTATCGCGGGCCGATCCCGCTTTTCAAAGAGCGGATGCAGCCGGACCTCATGGATCGCTACCGCACGAGCCATCCCGCGCCGCTGGGCTTTTCGTTCGGCTACCACTGGCATCCCAGCGACTCGTGCCTGCTCCTCGCGCTGCCGAAGTGACGACGCCTATTCCAGCCGTACGTAGGGCAGCAAGCCGTGCACGCCGCCCTCGCGCCCGAAGCCGCTTTCCTTGTATCCGCCGAACGGGCTCGTCGGATCGAACTTGTTGTAAGTGTTCGCCCACACCACGCCTGCGCGCAGCTTCGAGACCATCTTGAAAATCTTGCTGCCCTTGTCCGTCCACACGCCCGCGCTGAGGCCGTACGGCGTGTTGTTCGCGCGCTCGATCGCTTCGTCGGGCGTGCGAAAGGTCATCACGCTCAGCACCGGCCCGAAGATTTCCTCCTGCGCCACGCGATGGCTCGCGGTCACGCCAGTGATGAGGCTCGGCGGGAACCAGTAGCCTTTCGCCGGGAGCGCGCACCGCGTCTGAATCAACTCCCCGCCTTCCCCCACGCCGGCCTCCACGAGGCGGCGGATTTTTTCGAGCTGCGGCTTCGAGTTGATCGCGCCGATGTCGGTATTCTTGTCCAGCGGATCGCCCACGCGCAGCGTCGCGATGCGGTCGCGCAGCCGGCGCATCACGGGCGCAAAGACCGATTCCTGAACGAGCAGCCGCGACCCGGCGCAGCAGACGTGGCCTTGATTGAAAAAGATGCCCGCCACGACGCCCTCGACCGCCTGGTCGATCGGCGCGTCCTCGAAGACGAGATGCGCCGCCTTCCCGCCCAGTTCCAGCGTCAGCTTTTTCTTCGTCCCCGCCGCGGCTTTCGCCAGCAGCTTGCCCACTTCCGTCGAGCCGGTGAAGGCGAGCTTGTCCACGTCCGCGTGCTCGACCAGCGCGCGCCCCGTTTCCCCCGCGCCCGTCACGATGTTCACCACGCCGGGCGGCAGTTCTGCCTCCTGCAAAATCTGCGCGAGGTGCAGCGCCGTGATGCTCGTCGTCTCCGCCGGTTTCAAGACCACGGTATTCCCGCAAGCCAGCGCGGGCGCGAGCTTCCACGCGGCCATCAGCAGCGGGAAATTCCACGGAATAATCTGCCCGCACACGCCGACCGGCGTGGCCTTCCTTCCGGGAAAAGCGTAGTCGAGCTTGTCCGCCCAGCCCGCGTAATAAAAGAAATGCGCCGCCACCTGCGGTAGATCGAAGTCGCGCGATTCCTTGATCGGCTTCCCGCCATCCATCGTCTCGACCACCGCGAGTTCGCGCGCTTTTTCCTGAACGATCCGCGCGATCCGGTAGAGATACTTCCCGCGCTCGCGACCCGGCAGACGGCTCCAGCCCTTGAACGCGCGCCGCGCCGCCGCCACCGCCGCCTCCACATCCGCGCGATTTCCCGACGCGATTTCCGCCAGCTTTTTTTCCGTCGCGGGATTGATCGAGGGAAAATACTCCCCGCTTTTCGGCGCGGTGAATTTTCCATCGACGAACAATTCATACCGCGCCGCGATCTTCACCGGCGAAGTCTCCGGCGCGGGCGCATACGCCCACTTCCCGCCGAAATTCAGCCGCCGCTCGGACGGCGCATCGACGGCGAGGGGCTTGGCGGCAGGCACCGCGAGTGCGGTGGAAGAGCGGGAATTCTTGCGAGGCATGGCGCGCAGAGTGAGCGAACCCGGTGCTCGCGGCAAGGCTTCACGCATCCGGCGGGCGCGGCAGCAGGCGTGCCAGGACGACGAGCAGGCCGGCGACGACGAGGGCGAGGACGAGCCAGAAGGCGATGCCACCGGGGCCGGATGGGGACTCGGATTTGGGCTGCGGTTGTTTGGAGACGGGGGTTTCGGGGCCGAGGGTGGCGATGTTTTTTTCCGCGCTGAGGAGTTGTGCGGCGACGAGGCGGAGGTCGTAGCGCGGGGCGGCGACGCGGTCGTTGCCGTAGAAAAGTTCGACGGGTTCGCCGGGCGCGGCTTTGAAGACGAGGCGCGTGACGGGGTGGAAGGCGCGCGTGTTTGCGAGGTCGATGGGCGGGTTGTCGGCGTTGTCGGTTTCGAGAAGAAGTGCGGCGGTTGTGGGCGGCTGGGAGAAGTCGATGGCGACTTCGCGCGTGGGATGATCGGGTGTGTGCTGCCAGTTCGCGCGTCCGAGTTCGCGGGAGAATTTTCCACCGCGTTCGTCGGCCATTTCCTCGGACAAGCGCAGTTCGCGCTCGAAGAGCGGCGTGGCGGAAGTGCAGACGAGGCGGGTGAGCGGGAGGCCCGGTTTTGGCAGGGCGAGCGACCAGCGGGAAAGGCGCGAGCGCTGCGGATCGTTTGCCGGCGCGGCTTGCAGGGCGATGGCGCGCTGGATGGAGGTGCGCGCGAGCAGGTAGGGGATTTGTTTTCGGCCGCGCACGACGCGCAGATCGCCGAAGCTGCGCGCGGCGTGCGCGAGGACGTCGAGGTCGAGATCGAGCTGCTGCACGCCGCCGCTTTCGATCACGAGCGGGCGGTGGAATTTCCACGCCGAGACATCGAGCGCCGCCGCGTTTTCGCCGACGCCGGGGAGCGTTTCGGGTGAGTGAAAATCGGGATTGATCGCGAGCGCGGCGGGTGTGGCGGTGGCGGCGGGCGCGTTCTTCAAGCGGCCCGCGAGTGGCGTGAGATCGTAGCGCGGCGCGGGGCACTGGCTGTTGCCGGTGAGGAGTTGGAAGGCGCCGGGCTCTCGTGCGAGGAAGAGCAGGCGTGCGGGCCGGAGCGTGGCGCGCACGCTGGTAATCGCGAGCGGCGGGCTGTCTTGATTGCGGATGAGCACGAACACTTCGCGCGTGTTCATTTGCCGCTCGATTCGCATGTCGAGGTGTTCCGCGATGTTGTCGTCCACGGCGATCCGATGCACCGCGCCATTCGCGATCTGCGTTTCGCGGATGCCGTCATCTGAAATTTCGGGCACGGTGAGGGTGACCTCGCGGGTGAAAAGCGGGTCGGAGGTTTCGAGCGTGAGGCGCGCGACGCGCAGGTTCGCCGCGCCGAGATCGACGGCGAGCCGCGTGACGCCGGGGCTTTCATCGCGCGAGCGGATCGCGGCGGTCGCGGTCGCGGTGGGCGCTTCGACGCGTTCGCCGAGCAGCAGCGCGCCGGTGAAGGGCGCGGGGACGGTGCGGCGGTCGTCGAGCGTGATGCGCAGAAATTTCCAAACGCCCGGCGGGAACTCGGCGTCGAGTTGCACCACGCCGTTTGGCAATCGCAGGATCGCGCGCGGGGCGAGCAGCGGCGTCCACGCTTCGCCGTCGTTCGAGCCTTCGAGGTGCGCGATTTTCATGAATGCACCGGAGGGCGATTCGAGCGTCACGCCAGCGATGGGTGTGTCGAGACCGGTCTCGATGGCGAGCACGGTCGCGCCCGGTTCCACCGAAGCGCGGAAGCTCCGCGGACGATGTTGCGCGGCGGGCTGCGGCGCGGCTTGTTCGATGAGGTACGCGACTTCCTGCCCGGCGCTGTCGATGAGCCGCAGGTCTTCGAGCGCCGGTCGAGCGGCGTCGAGGGTCGCGGGCGGGAGGTCGAGGCGGACGAGGCCGGCGGCGGGCACGTCGAGCGGCTGGCGGAAGCGCCATTCGTTCGGCGAAAGCGCGAGCGCGTTCACCGTGAGGAGGAGCGCGGCGCAGTTAAGAACCAGGCGGCGGAGTTTTGGGATCATCGGCGGAAAGAAAACGCTGGTAGAGGAACGATGCGAGCATCGCGACGATGGCGACGATGATGAGCGCGGCGATGCGGTAGAGCTGGCTGAGTTGCGAGAGGTCGTGGAGGAAAAATTTCGCGAGCGTGATGCCGAGCAGGCCGAGTCCAGCCCAGCGGATCGCGGCGCTTTTTTTCCCGATGCCGACGATGACGAGCAGCAGCGCGAAGAACGCCCACGCGATGCTGTAGCTCATGTCGCGCGCGAGATTTCCGCTGAAGGAAAGCGTGACGACCGCCGCGCCGGGCGCGGTGAAGTAGTCGGCGATTTCGATGTTCACGAGCAGGAATGCGAGCACGGTGCCGAGCGTGGCGAGCAGCGGCGGGACGCTGACGCCGAGCACGAGATTTCGCGGCGGCGCGAGGAGACGCGCGGCGGCGAAGAGGCACGCGGCGAAGACGGAGTAGGCGTAGAGGAACCAGTTGAAAATCGCGGTCGCGCCGCGCGGATGGTAATCGAGCACGGCGGGATTGAGCGCGAGCCGCGCGAAGGCCACGGCGAGCAGCGCGACGCCGACGATGCGCAGGCCGGGATGCACGACGCGGTGATACAGCCAGCAGAGCGCAGCGCCTTCGAGCGCCCAGCCGATGGTGATCCACTGGCGGTCGAACTGGATCGGGAATATGAGCGTGATGAAAAAGAGCGCGACGCCGCCGAACCAGGCAAGCTGGCTGTTGCGCGCGGAACTCGATGGCGGCGTGCTCTTCACCAAGGTGACGACGGCGAGCAGTGTCGGAATCGCGAACGCGGCGGGGAGCAGGCCCATCGCGTGATTCGGCCACGCGGTTTGCACGAGCAAATGCACGAGCTTGAAATGCAGTGGACCCGCGAGCGCGGCGGCGGCCCACGGGAGCACTTTGCCGGCGAAATCTTTTCGGAAGACGAACGGGAATGCGGTGAAGATCGCGTAGAAGCCGAGATACCACGCGAGCGGCAGCGCGGCGTGCGCGAGATCGAACTGGCGCGCGTGCCAGGCGTGCTCCAGCGCGAGCGTCGAGAGCAGGCCGATGAGCGGCAATTCATCGACGGCGAGCAGGCGCGCGACGCCGAGCAGCAGCACGACGAGGAGCAGCGCGAGGCCGAAGATCGGCGAGGGATTCGCGAGCGGCAGTCGCGCGACGACCATGATGAGCAGAAGGAACGGCAGCACTGCGGAACATGCTGGCAGCAGCTTCGCGAGCATCTCCGGCGGGACGATGCTACTGGATGCCGCACCCACTTTCATCACGCGCCGCGAGGCCCAGGTGCTCGCGAGCACGAAGAAGACGGCGAACCCGCCGAGCATCCACAGCGATGTCGGCAAGCCGGTGAGCGTCGCGGGGATGTGCGCGATCGATGCGCCGACGAGGATGAGCGTGAGTAGGAGGACGAGGACGATCGGCAGCAGCGCGGCGGTGAGCGCGGCGACGATGACCGCGAGCACATCGACGAGCAGGATGAACGGCCAGACGAGGAACGAGAGCGCGGACGTTTGCAACATCGGCCAGACGGCCAGCAGCAGCGCGAGTGCGGGGAAGCACTGGCTCCACGCGGGCGGCGGCGCACTCGCGCGGAGGCGTCGCAACACGAGCGGCACGACGGCGTGGAAAATCGCGAAGACGAGGTAGAGCGCGAGGCCGGTGTTGAGCAGCGCGTCGGTCATCGAGCGTCCGGTCCAGAGGCCGAGTGCGGCGAAGACGGCGAGGCCCGCGAGCGGTTGCGCGACGGCGAGCGTGCCGTCGATGAGCACGAGCGCGAGCACGGCGAGATCGACGATGAAGAAAAACGCAAACAGCAGCGCGGGACGCGCGGCGAGCGTGGGGAAACCGAGCAGGAAAAAACCGGAGCCGAGCGCGACCGTGATGAGCAAAAGTGTGGTGGCGGCGAGCGTGCGATCCGCCGAGCCGCGGCGCTTTGCGAAGACGGTGGCGGCGAGGAAGAGCAGGATGAAACCGAGCGCAATCGCCATCGGCGTGAGCACGCGATTGGCGACGAAAAATTCGCCGCGTGCGAACCACGAGAGCGCCCAGCGGATTTGCAAAAACGCGGTGCCGGCTGCGGCGAGGAGCGGGAAGAGCCAGTTGGCTTGGGCGGCGAGGGCGCCGCCGCCACTTAAGCGCGTCGTCGTCGCGTCGATGAAGCCGAGCGCGAGCGTGGCGATGGCGACGAGAAAGACATGGCCGAAGACCAGCAGCGGTCGCGCGCCGAGGGACGCGAAATTCAAAAAGAAAAATGCGAAGCCGAGCGCAACGCAGACGAGCAGCAGCGTCGCGAACGCGAGCGTGCGGTCGGCCCAGCCGCGTCGCCTGGCGAGAAATGCCGCGCCGAGAAAGAGCGCGATGAATCCGAGCGTGACCGACATCGGAACGAGCACGCGATTTTCCCAGGCGTACCCGCCTTCCACAAAAAACCGCGACGCCCAGCCGATCTGCATGATCGCGGTGCCGAGCGCGCCGAGCGGGGCGAGATAATTCCAGCGGCGGTGCAGCGCGACGGCGAGCACGCCCGCATCGAGCAGCGCGATGTAGCCGAAGAGCGCGAGCGGACGGTCTTCGCCGGTCGAGAGCAGGATCGGCGTGAGAAAGCCGCCGAGCATCCCGAGCACGGCGACGACCGGCGCGTCGAGCCGCACGGCGAGCAGGAACGCGACGGCGGTGATGAGCGCCATGAGCAGGAACGTGGGCACGGGGCCGAAGAACGCGAAGTGGTAGAAGCCGTGGCACGCGAAGGTGGAGGCGTAGAGGATGAGCACGCCGGTGCTGCACAGCGTTTGCGCGGTGACGGCGTACGCTTTGCGTTTCATCGCGACGCCGCCGATGAGGAGGCCGAGGCCGAGTGCGAATCCGATGGCGACGCGGACTTCGGGCGGGATGAGATTGTGCTCGAAGGAATATTTTACGAAGAACGCGACGCCGAGGAAGAGCGCGAGGCCGCCGATCCACGCGAAGAGTTTCGCGCCCATGAACTGCTCCCAATTGATGGCGGAAATCTCGCGGCGCGCGGGCGTGCGGCGCGGTGGTGTGATGTCGGCGGGCGCGGGTTTGTGCGTCGGCGCGGGTGCGATGGGCTCGGGAAGCGGCGGCGGCGGTTTGGGCGCGGTCCAATCAGTCATTGGAGGCGGCGTCTTTGCTGGAACGGCGGGAGCCGGAGTGGCTGGCGCGGCGCGGAGTTCCTCCGCGATCCAATCGCGCGGAGGCGGCTCTTTTGGAATGACGGAAGCGGGCGGCGGCTCGGGAGCCTGTGCTGGAGCGGCTTCGCGGTCGCGCTGGTATCCCGCATAGCCGCGGCGCAGCTCCCGCAATTCGCGTTCGAGCGCATTCACGCGAGCGGCGAGATTTTGCGTCAACTCCCGCGCCCGCCCCGCGCGAACGAACGCCGCGATGGCGATGACCGGCAGCGCGAGGAGCGCCAGGACGAGGAGGACGACGAAGCCTTCCATACTATGAGCCGACCGCGAGGCGCGTCATGGATAACGCCGAAGGCTCTGGACTGCGGCGTTTCCTTCGCAGCTTTCCGGGCGGCGAATCCGCATCACAGAGCGGCGAAGGAATCGCCGCAGTCCAAGAGCCTTCGGCGTTATCCATGCGCACGCCTTTTGGGAAAGCTCCGCGTTTCCTTTACGCCACCTCGACGGGCACTTCTTCCTTCTTCCCGGTGAGGTGCCCGTTCCCCGCGCTCACGCCGTCGAAGGCTTTCACCGTGCGGCCTGCGCCGCTGGGAACGGGCTTGGGGGCGAAGTTGAAGACGATGTTTTTCCACGTATCGCCGGAGCGCGCGTCGCGTCCGAGCATGGCGCTGGGCTCGTAGCCGCAGTGGACCATGCAGTTCTCGCAGCGCGGGTCTTTGGCGACGCCATCGACGACTCCGTATTTGTCCCAATCGACCTGGTTGAGCAGGTCGTTGTAGCTCTTCCAATGGCCGTCGGTCATCAGGTAGCACGGGCCTTTCCAGCCGCGGATGTTGCGCGTGGGGATGGCCCAGGCGGAGCAGGTGAGGTTGCGTTTGCCGGCGAGGAATTCGAGGTAGATCGGGGTGCCGAAGAGCGTGTAGTCGCGGCCCCATTTTTCGATGTGCTGAAACTTCTCGACGGTCATCTCGCGCGTCAGGAAAAAATCCTCGGGCTGCAAGTCGAGCCGCGTGACCATGTCTTTCTTGGCCGCGTCGTATTCGTAGCCGGGTGAGATGGTGTGGCCGTCCACGCCGAGGTGCGCGAGGTATTCAAACATGCCCTCGATTTCGGACATGTTGGTTTCCTTGTAGATCGTCGTGTTTGTGGCGACCTGGTAGCCGAGCAGCTTCGCCATGCGGATCGCGAGGATGCACTCCTTGAAGACGCCTTCGCGCTCGACGATGAGATCGTGCGTCCGCTCCAGCCCGTCGAGATGCACGTTCCAATACATCCACATCGACGGGCCGATGACGGGCTTCGCCGCATCCTTCGGTCCCTTGCGGATGTCCTCCGCGTCTTTCTCCGAGATCAATTCCTGCGCGAGCAGGCGGTCGATTTTCCATCCGGTCTGCTCCGGCCTTTTGGAAAACTCGACGGCGAGGTATTCGCGCATCTTCTTCCGCATGAACATCGCGTTCGTGCAGATATAGACGATGCGCTTTTGTGCGAGGAGCCCTTTCACGAGCGCCTCGATGTGCGGGTAAATGAGCGGCTCGCCTCCGCAGATGGAGATCATCGGCGCGTCGCATTCCGCCGCCGCGCCGAGGCAGTCTTCGAGCGGCATCAGGTCTTTGATCGAGGTCGAGTATTCGCGGATGCGCCCGCAGCCGGTGCAGCTCAGATTGCAGGTGTGGAGCGGCTCCAATTGCAGCACCGTCGCGAATCGCGGCGTCCGTTTGATCTTATGCTTGATGATGTAGGCGGCGATCTTGGCGGTGAGCGGGAGCGGGAATCTCATGTGTGGTGCGTTGGGAAAAGCGGGTGCCCGTGCGGTGGTGGGTCGCTAAAAGTGAGCGGGATTCTGTGGGCGAACGGGGAAGTGTCAAGCCGCCAGCTTTTGCAAAAAAATCATGCGGACGCGGCTCCGAACGAAAAATCCACACGGCGCACGGCTAGGGATTTTGCCGGGCTGTTTCATAGTGGCTCCTGGCCGTCGAGAGAAACGCTTCCGCATCTTCCGGCGCGGGGAATGCCCGGCGGGGGATGACATGGGCGGCGTTGGGCTGGATGAAGATGAAAATGTGGGAGGGTGTCGCGTCGATGCGGAAGATGCCTCGCCACGCCGCCTTGGATTCGTTGACTGCGGTGCGCTCATGCACTGCGTCCGGGGTCAGCGTCACGGTGTGCGCGCCGAGGATGCCGTGGCGTTCGCCGTCGCGGTATGCGCGAAACTGGGCAAACCAATTCGCTGCGAACGTGAGCGCGCTGGTGGCCAGGATCATGATCCCGAGCATGACGAAGAAGTAGATGACGCGGAAGGCGGGACTCTCGGCGTCATGCTGAATCGCGGCATTGAGGCTGAGCGCGGCGAAGAAAATGAGAAGGAAGATGCGAGCCCGCCGAACGACCGGAGAAATGCGACGGTGATGGCGCTGGAAAGCCTGCATGTCCGCGATTTCGATGCTGTAGGTTACTTCGTTCACGGGTGGGAGGCGGAGCGGCTGTGGACTTCCCGCCCTACCGCTGCTCGCTTTGCGGGCGCACGAACTCCATCGCGTCGCCCTCCTTCTTTGCCTGATACGCCACCTTCGACACCGGCACGTCGAACACGCGCCCGCCTTCGGAATCGACGCGCACTTTCAAGATGAACTCGCCCTCGGAGGCGCGCGTGGCTTTCAGATGCCTCCCTTTGAACTCGACGGTTTCCTCTTTCATCGGCGTGAATTCTTTCGCGACGATTTTGCCGGTCAGCATGTTGCCCACCGGCTTTTCGCCGAGTTGCATCACGCCCCAGACGAGCAGCGCGAGGATGCCAGCGATGCAGACGGCGGCGATGACGGTGTCGCGCACCGTGTTGTTTTTTAGGACGACGCGGGGCTGCGGCAGGGGGCTCATTCGCTCGCGACGGGTTGGGCGGGGTTTTTGGAAAAGTGTTCCTCGGTGATGAGCGGCGCGTCGGCCTTGAAGCGGCGCTCCCACACGTAGCGGCGGAGGAGCACTTTCACCGTCGCCGTCATCGGCACGGCGAGGATCGCGCCGAGCAGACCGCCCATGAGCAGGCTCCAGCCGAACACGGAAACGATGACTGTCACGGGATGCAGACCCACGCTTTCACCCACGATTTTCGGCGTGACAAAAAAGCCGTCGAACTGCTGCACGGCGACGAAGATGCCGCTGACGATGGCCGGAAAAACCCACCACGATGCGCTTTCCGGCACGAGCCAGCTCCCGCCCTGGACCGCCGCGATGATGACGGCGGGAATCCAGCAGAGCGCGATGCCGATGTAGGGGATGAGGCCGAGGAAGCAGAGCGTGAGGCCGATGAGCAGGCCGAAGTCGAGGCCGACGAAAATGAGGCCGAGGCCGGTGGCGGTGCCGTTGATGAGGCTGACAATGAGCTGCCCGCGGAAGAAGGCGATGAGGTAGCCATTAATCTCGCCGAGTGCGCTGACGACTTCATCTTTGAACGCCGACGCGCGCAGCGGCACGTAGTCGCCCCATGTCTCGGAAATGGTCTTCGATTCGATGAGGAAATAGTAGAGATAGATGGGGACGATAATCATCGAGAGCAGGAAGCCGAAGATGCCGAGGAAGCCGCCGATGCTGTTGGTGGCGAAGTCCCACGACTTGCGGAGGACGGCGACGCCCGCCGTGCGCACCCAGTCCGGGGAGAGCATGGTTTTGAGGTCGAAGATGGTGTCGGAGGTGCCAGCGGACGGCTTCCCAGCTTGTACTGGAGCCACTTCGCCGGGAACAACGGCCGGCTTTGTCTCAACGCCCGTGCTGGCTGCGGCGGGTGACTTTTCCACCGCTGCATCTGCGGCATCGGCTGGCGGTTTCTCATTGGTCGCGTCCGGTTTCGATGCGGGAGCGGGTGGAAGTTCGAGCGGGTTTTCGATCTTGTCGGGAATCTGCGGGAAGACGCGGACGCCGTATTTTTTTTCGAGTTCGTGCGCCCACACGTTGAAGTGATTCACGCTCCTGACGATTTTCTCGCGATACGCCGGCACCTTGTCGCTGACATGCGCGAACTGCGACCAGAGCGCGGGGATGATCCACACGAGCACTCCCGCGAGCCCGAGCGAAAACACCGCGAACACCGCAAGCACCGCGCGATGCCGCGACGTGCCCCACTTCACGATCTTCGACACCACCGGATCGAGCAGG
>JAYVRQ010000484.1:0-4382 GCA_043776145.1 Chthoniobacteraceae bacterium | reverse complement strand
CATTTCGGACACTACATCACTCCAGCTCGTAGCGAGGCAAATTCGGATCGACCTCGCTGCTCCACGCGTCGATGCCACCGCGCAGCGCCATCACATTCGCAAAACCGTGCCCCGCGAAATACGCCGCCGCATCCATGCTCCGCGCGCCTTGATGATCCACGATCACGAGCAGCGCATTCCGATCCCACGAGCCGAGCACTTCCTGCATGAGCTCCTGCGAAAAGAAAATCGACCCCGCGATCTGCACCGCGTCGAATTCCTCGCGCGTGCGGATGTCCACGACCTTCGCGTTTTGATCCGTGCCCAGCGCCGCCGCGAGTTCCGCCGGCGCGATCTGCAATTTCAAATCCTCCTCCTGACTCACCGCGAGATACTCCACGGCCTCATCCACCGACACGCCTTCATTCCGCGCGCAAACCTGCGACAGCGTCTCCTCCGGCTGGAACCCGCAACTCGCGCAACCGCCGATGTGATACTTGCGAAACAGCGCCCGCTGCGCGCCGGGATAAAGCGCGAGCAGTTCGCGCATGGTCAGATTCGGATCAATCACGGAGGTCATCACGGGGAAGCTAGCCCATGCGGTCGCGCGCATGAAACGAAAAGAACGCGCCCGTCCAAAATGCTGTCATTTCGACCGGAGCGAAGGCGGCAAGGCGGGCGGAGCGCAGTGGAGAAACCTCTCACTTTTCTTCGCACGGGCGAAGGCGGTGCGGAGCGCGAACGTGTCCACGCTCCACGACGGGGAAAAGTGAGAGGTTTCTCCACTGCGCTCCGCCCGCTGGCCCGCTTGCGCTTCGGTCGAAATGACAGGTTTTTTGGATTGCGGCTGCGCCGTGGTTTTCAGCCATGCGCCACGTTTTAATCACGCCCCGCATTCACACCTTCGCCGAGATGTGATTGACTTACGTTGCCTTTATGAAAATCCATCAACGTAATCTACCAAGAGTCGTCATCATCGGGGGAGGCTTTGGCGGGCTGGAGGCGGCGAAGGCGATGCGCAAGCTGCCCGTGCGGGTGACGCTGCTCGACCGGCAGAATCATTTCGTTTTTCAACCGCTGCTGTATCAGGTGGCGACGGCGGCGCTGTCTCCGGCGGACATCGCGGAGCCGCTGCGGCGGATCGTGCGGCGGCAGGAGAATTGCGAGGTGGTGCTCGCGGAAGTGGAGCGGATCGACATGGCGGGTAAGGCGGTGATGACGAAGGATGGGGCGATTCCTTTCGACTGGCTGGTGATCGCGGCGGGGGCGCGGCATTCGTATTTCGGGCACCCGGAGTGGGAGAAATTCGCGCCGGGGCTGAAGAGTCTGGACGATGCGCTGGAAATTCGGCGGCGCATGTTGCTGGCGTTCGAGATTGCCGAGAAAACGAGCAGCGATGCGGAGCGCGAGGCGGCGATGACTTTTGTGGTGATCGGCGCGGGGCCGACGGGCGTCGAGATGGCGGGGGCGATTTCGGAGATCGCGCGGGTGACGCTGGTGAAGGATTTCCGGCACATCGACTCGTCGCAGGCGCGGGTGATTTTGGTGGATGCGGCGCCGCGGGTGTTGCAGGCGTATGCGCCGGATTTGTCGGAGAGTGCGCGGCGGCAGTTGTTCGATCTCGGGGTGGATGTGCGGCTGAAGGCGCAAGTGGAGCGGCTGAGCGAAGAGGGTGTGGTTTTGAAGGACGGGGAGGTGATTGCGTCGCGCACGGTGATTTGGGCGGCGGGGAATGCGGCGTCCCCGCTGGGAGCGAGTCTGGGCGTGCCGCTCGACAAGCAGGGGCGCGTGATCGTGAACGCGGACCTGACGATTCCAGGACACGCGAACATTTTCGTGATCGGCGACATGGCGCATTTCGCGCCGGGCGGGGGCGCGCCGCTGCCGGGGCTTTCGCCGGTGGCGATGCAGCAGGGGAAGCATGTGGCGAAGAACATTCGCATCGCGCTCGCGGGTGGGTGGATGGAGGCGTTCGATTATTGGGACAAGGGAACGATGGCGACGATCGGGCGGCATCGCGCGGTGTGCGACGCGGGGTTTATGCGCTTCGGCGGATTCATCGCGTGGTGCGCGTGGTTGTTCATTCACCTGATCTTCCTGGTGAGCTTCCGCAATAAAGTGACGGTGCTGGCGAGCTGGGCTTACGCGTATTTCACGAACGGACGCGAGGCGCGGCTGATCACGGGGCGCGAGTGGCACAGGTAAGCGCGGCGGCAAACTCCGGGGAGCGCGCGCGTCTCGCGTGCTGGTTTCGGCGTCCCGCCGAAACGAACTTTTTTCGACGCGGATCGTAGGAAAGAGGAACGCGCTTCGTATTGTGAACGCCTTGAAAAGTCCGCGAAGGCGGGACGCCTTCGCCAGCACGCGAGACGCGCGCGCTCCCCGGAATCAGCGGCGTTTCCCGCCTCCAAAGAGCGAGCCGAGGACACCGCGGATGATTTCGCGGCCGAGGCCGCTGCCGATCGAGCGGACGGCGCTGCCGGCCATTTTTTCCATGAGGCCAGGATGGCGTCCGCCGCGCGGGCCGGTGGTGCCCATGAGGATGGATGAGAAGACGCCGCCACTGGAGGACGGAGCTTGCGCGGGCGATCCGAGGACGGGCGGGGGTGAGGTGCCGCCGGTCTGTTGCGCGCGGACGGCGAGGAGTTCGGAGGCGCTTTCGCGGTCGATGAGTTTTTCGTAGGTACCGTACACGAGCGAGGTCTGGATGGTCTGCTGGCGCTCGGCGGGTGTGATGGGCGCGATCTGGCTGCGCGGCGGGCAGATGAAAGCGCGCTCGACGATTCCCGGCGTCCCATTTTCATCGAGCAATGAGACGAGGGCTTCGCCGACGGCGAGCTGGGTGATGACGGCTTCCACGTCGAGCTTGGGATTTTGGCGGAAGGTTTCGGCGGCGGATCTGACGGCTTTTTGATCGCGCGGGGTGAAGGCGCGGAGGGCGTGCTGCACGCGGTTGCCGAGCTGGCCGAGGACTTTGTCGGGGATGTCGAGCGGGTTTTGGCTGATGAAATAAATGCCGACGCCTTTGCTGCGGATGAGCCGGACGACTTGCTCGATCTTGTCCTGGAGCGCGTCGGGGATGTCGTCGAAAAGCAGGTGCGCTTCGTCGAAGAAGAAAACAATTTTCGGTTTCTCGACATCGCCGACTTCGGGGAGGCGCTCGAAGAGTTCGCTGAGCAGCCAGAGCAGGAGGGCGGCGTAGGCGCGCGGGTTGGCCATGAGCTGGTCGGCGGCGAGGATGTTAATCATGCCGCGACCGGTGGCGTCGGTCTGCATGAAGTCGTCGAGGTTCATCGCGGGCTCGCCGAAGAATTTGTCGCCGCCTTGTTGTTCGAGCGTGAGGAGATTGCGCTGGATCGCGCCGATGCTGGCGGCGGAGACGTTGCCATATTGCACGGTGAATTGCGCGGCGTTTTCGCCGACGTATTGCAGGATGGCGCGGAGATCTTTGAGGTCGAGCAGGAGCAGGCCGTTGTCGTCGGCGATTTTGAAAACGAGGTGCAGCACGCCTTCCTGGGTGTCGTTGAGATTGAGCAGGCGACCGAGGAGGAGCGGTCCCATTTCGCTGATGGTGGCGCGGACGGGATGGCCGGATGCGCCGAAGACATCCCAGAAGGTGACGGGGAATCCGGTGTATTTGAAATCGGGAATCGCCATCGACTTTACGCGCTCTTCGACTTTCGGATTTCCACCGCCGGGTTTGCCGACGCCGCTGAGGTCGCCTTTCACATCGGCCATGAAAACGGGGACGCCGAGTGTGCTGAATTGTTCGGCGAGGAGGCGCAGCGTGATGGTTTTGCCGGTGCCGGTCGCGCCCGCGATGAGGCCGTGGCGGTTGGCCATTTTCGGAATGAAGGAGAGCGGCTGCGTGCCTTGGGCGATGAGGAAAGGATCTGCCATAATGTTTGGATGATGGGATGAATTGAGGCGCGTGCGCTAGAACATTGTCGCGATTTGCGGGATGCGCAGCAGCGTGATGACGACGGTGACAGTGAACATGCTGGCGAGCGTGGAATAGAAAACGGCGGCCGCGGCGAACTCAGCGTCGGCTTTGAATTCGTGGGCGATGAGCGCGCTGTTGACGGCGGTGGGAAAGGACGCGCTGAGGATCATGATGCACGCGGTTTCGCCGTGAAATCCGAACACGCCGACGAGCGCGCACGCGAGCGCGGGCCCGCCGAGGAGGCGCATTCCCACGGCCCAGCCGAGTCGCGCGAAACTTTTGTGAGCGGTGACGTGCGACATCTGCGCGCCGAGCGTGACGAGCGCGAGACCGACGTAGGCATTCGAGAAATACTCGATGGGCACCCACAGCCATCGCACTTCCCGAACAGGCAGGGAAAAGGCGCGCACGGCGAAGGCGGCTGCGACAGCCCAGAGCGAGATTTGGCGGAGCATCGGCA
>JAYVRQ010000483.1:0-4402 GCA_043776145.1 Chthoniobacteraceae bacterium | reverse complement strand
CGGAGGGCGACGACGCGGCCACGACCAATCTCTGGAAGCTCGTGCGCAGCGGCGGCTGGACGATGGTTCCGCTCGGCGTGCTGTCGGTGCTCACGGTGATGCTGGTGCTCGTGTATCTTTTCACGCTGCGGCGCAGTGCCATCCTCACGCCGCACTATATGAACACGGCGGACGTGCTTTTGAAAAAGCGGGACTACCTCGGGCTGCTCGCCATCTCGAGCCGACACAGCGAAGCGGTCGCGCGCGTCGTCCAGCGCACGCTGGATTTTGCCACGAAAAATCCGAACGCCACTTACGAAACCGTCCGCGACATCGCCGAGACCGAGGGCAGCGCGCAGGCGGCTTCGCTCCAGCATCGCACCACTTTCCTCGCGGACATCGGGATGCTGTCCCCGATGATCGGGCTGCTCGGCACCGTCATCGGCATCATCAATTCCTTCGGCGTGCTGGCCTCGGGAAATACCTCGACTGGCCGCGATGTGCTGCTCGCGGCGGGTGTGTCGGAGGCGCTGGTCGCCACTGCATCCGGCCTCATTCTCGGCATCATCGCGATGGCGTTTTATTCGCTCTTCCGCAATCGCGTGCAGTCGCTCATCTCCGATCTCGAAATCGCCTCGGCGCATGTGATGGGTCTCATCGCGCTGAACTACAACAAGAAGCGCGAGCAGTCGCGGCTCGCGGTCGAGGACGAGTTTTAGCTCCCGCTTTCCCATGAAATTTCGCAAACGCGAAGCGCCGCACATCATCGGCTTTCAGATCGCGCCGATGGTCGATATTCTCCTCGTGCTGCTCTGCTTTTTCATTGTGACGTGGAGCTTTGCGCGGAAGGAAAACGAACTCGATGTGAAGGTGCCCGCCGCGCAGAGCGGCAAGGAGGCGAACCCGGTCATCAATCAGACCGTGCTCAATGTGAAGGCGGACGGGCAGGTGGTGTGGAATCGCAAAATCACCACGCTCGCGGAACTCGGCGCGAAGCTGAAACAACTCGCGCGCCTTTACCCCGACTACGCGATCATCCTGCGCGGCGACGAGCACGCGGATTACAAGCACATCGTCAACGTCCTCGACGTGTGCCGCGATGCGAACATTTGGAACGTCGCGTTCGCGACCGGCAAAGTGGAATGATGCGGCGGGTTTTTGCAGCGTGGGCCATCGTCGCTGCCGTTTCGGGACCGGTCTCGTTGCGCGCGCAGCAGGCTCCGCCGCTGAAACCTTTCAACGCGGAGGAGGAAAAGCCGGTTCGCAAAGCAGAGCCCGTCGAGCGTCCGGCGGCGACGCCGATCCCCGCGCCAAAAGCCACGCCTGCGCCCGCGCCGGTGATCCCCGGACTGCCCGCGGTGCCGCCAGAAAAAACCACGACGATCCCCAAGGCGCTGACCAAACCGTTCAAAATCACCGGCCCGACCGTGCCCGACATTCCCGATCCGACGGGCGAGATTCGTCTCGCGCCGAGCGGCACGTCGATGTCCGCGGATCAAATCCAGATGAGCATCGCCGACGGGTACTACTCGAAGCAGATGTTCGACATGGCCGCGCCGGAGTACGAAAAATTTCTCGGCCTGTACCCGACTGCGACGGAGCGTCCCGTCGCGCTTTTCCGCCTCGCGGAATCCTACCGGCGCAACGGCACGGTGAACGCCGCTAAGAACACCTACGAAACGCTGCTCAACCAATTCGCGAACGGCGAATTCGCCGGCCCCGCCGCGTATCGCCTCGCCGACCTTTATTACCAGGAGCGCAACTACAACTCTGCGCTTCCGATGTTCCGCAAAGCCTCCGTGCGCCTGCGCGATCCGAAGCTGGCGAACATGGCGAAATTTTACACGGGCCGCACGCTCGAAGGACTCGCCCAGAAGCTCGACGCGCGCATGGTCTATGAAGACCTCGTCGCCTCGCCGAACGAAAATCCGTTCATCGATGCGAGCCGGCTTTCGCTCTCCATTTTGCTGAAAGATTCCGGTCGCACCGCGGAGGCGCTCAAGCAGGTGCAGGCGCTCGCGGCGAGCACCGAAAACCCGGACCTCAAAGCCGAGGCCACCGTGCGCTCCGGCATCTGGCAGCTCGAACTCAACCAGCCGAAAAAGGCCGAGGAGGATCTCACGAAAGCGCTGCTCATGCCGAACATCGGCAAGTGGAAGGACGTGGCGCAGATCGGCCTCGTGCAGATGAAATACAACGACGGGAAGTACCAGGACATCGTCGATGAATTCGGCGCAGGGACGAAGGAAGTGAGTGCCGATTCGCGCCCGCAATTTCTCGTGCTCGTGGGGAATTCGTACCGCCAGCTCGGCAAAATCCCCGAGGCGCTCAAGCTCTACGATCAGCTCGTGAAAGAGGCTCCCGGCAGCATGTATGCGAAGGACGCCGCGTACGAGCGCCTCGTCTGCATTTACCAAACCGAGGGCGAACATCTCTTGCGCGAGATCGAAGCGTTTCTCACCAGCAACGGAGACAGTACCAAGCGCGACCAGGTGCTGCTGATGAAGGCCGAGCAGCTTTTCAAAAAGCAGGACTACGCCGCCGCCGGGCCCGTGTACGAGCAGGTCTCCAAGTCGCGCCAGCTCGCGGGGAATTACAAGGCGAAGGCGCTCTACAAATTCGCGTGGTGCAGCCTGCAAAAAGGCGCGAACGACAAGGCCATCGCGGGATTCACCACGCTCATCGAAGGGTACCCGACCACGGAGTCGATCGCGTCCGCGTTCTTCCACCGCGGCATCGCGAAACTGCGCAGCAAGGATGTCGCAGGCGCGGTGAAGGATCTGAACCAGCTCATCGCGAAATATCCGAACGCGAAAGAACGCGAGCCCGCGCTCGAACAACGCGCGATCCTTCAGGGCCAGCAGAATGACAACACCGGCATGGCGGAAACCTACAAGCTGCTGCTCAAGGAATTCCCCGGCACCGCCGCCGCCGCCGACGCAAACTACTGGATCGGCTGGGTCGCCTTCGAGAACAAGAACTACAAGGAAGTCCCCGGCCCGCTCGGTGCCGCGCGCGATGCCGACAAGGAAAAGTATCTCGAACGCGCCAGCCTCCGCATCTTGCTCGCGCATTATTACCTCGAAGATTGGGACGCGGTGGGACGCGAGATCGATCTGTATCTCAGCGCGGGCGGCAAAGGCCAGGTGCCCGAGCAGGTGCTGCGCGGCGTCGGGATGCACTACTACGAACTCGGCGACCGCGCGGAGGCACCCGACGCGCGGAAGGAGAACTTTTCCTACGCCGCCAAATTCCTCGAACTCATGGCGAAGCGCGACGACGCGAAGCCGGACGACTTTCTCAATCTCGGCCGCAGCCGGTTGTTTCTCGAAGATTTCAAAAACGCCACCGACCCTCTCGACAAGTATCTCAAGACCACCAAGGAGCCCGCGCCCCGCTGCGTCGGCCTGCTCAGCCTCGCGCGCGCCTACACCGGCTTGCGCGAATTCGATTCCGCGCAAAAAGCCGTCGGCGAAGCCCTCACCCTGCAAGCCGAAGGCCGCTTGAACGCGGAGGCTCGCGTGGCGAGTGGCGACATCCAAATGGGGCGCGGCAATTTCGAGGAAGCGACGAAAGTGTACGAAGCCGTGACGCTCATCATCGACGACGAGGAAGTGACCCCGCGCGCGCTCGAAAAAGCCGTCGAGGCGAATCAAAAAGCCGGCAAAGAAGCCGACGCCAAGCGCCTCCTCAACACCCTCCAAAGCCGCTACCCGGAATACGTGCAGCGAAAGAAAAAGCAGCCGTAAGCGTTTCGGCCTCGTTCCTCAACAGGCTGTTGAAAAACAGCGCCGAGGCGTCACGATCGGCGCATGAATTCCCGCCGCTTTTTCCAAATCACGAGTCTCGCCTTGATGATGGCGATCCCGGCAATTCCGCAGGCCGACGCCGCTCCGTCTTGCCGCGTGATCGAGACGCGCACGATCAGCGTGCAGGCGGAATTTTACCACGGTTGGCCGACGCTCGCGCTGCGGCACTCGGGAGATTTGTGGCTCGTTTGGTCGGGCGGGCGCGAGGCGCATGTGTGTCCGTTTGGAAGAGTCGAGGCGATGGTGTCGCATGATTCCGGCGCGACGTGGACATGGCCGCGCACGCTGCTCGACAGCGCGACCGATGATCGCGACGCGGGTGTGCTCGAAACACCGCTCGGGACTTTGCTGGTGACGACTTTCACCTCGCTGGCCTACGAACCGGCGCTGCCCTCGAAAGACAAGAACTGGCAACTCGCCCACGAGCGGCTCGGCCCCGAGCAGCGCCGCGCGGACCTCGGCCAGTGGATACTGCGTTCGACCGATGGCGGCGCGACTTGGTCGGCGCGCTACCCGAGCATCGTGAACAGTCCGCACGGGCCGGTCGCGCTGGGCGACGGGCGGCTGCTTTACGCGGGAAAGGAATTGTGGACCGGCGGGCATCGCGTGGGCGT
>JAYVRQ010000482.1:0-4405 GCA_043776145.1 Chthoniobacteraceae bacterium | reverse complement strand
TGGCGAGGCTCCGGGATTTGGTGGCACCGTTCCGGGTGGCACGGGTCCGCTTTGCGGGGGGAGGGCGTTGCTGGGCGGGCGGTTCAGCGGCATGGGCGGGCGGGTGCCGGGCTGGGGAGTGAGAATCCGCGGCTGCGAGATGCCGGGGGGTTGCCTCGGCGCGGGAGCGGGCTGGGTGGGGTATCTTGCATTGGCGGGTAGCTGTGTTCCCGCGGGCTGGGGGGTGGGGCGTGGGAGCACCTTCACGGGGCCGGAGCTGGTCAGCACTTTGCCGGGGCCTCCTGGTTTCGCCGCTGCGGCTTGGGATTCCTGGAGGTAAAAGCCTGCCAGCAGCGCCAGCAGGGCAATGTAGAATGGCCACACCGAGAGGGAAAGCATCGCCCGCATCGCCGGCCCCACCTGCTTCCATCCCTTTTCCTCCTCCGGCAGCATCAGCCAATCCTCCGCCTTCGGCACATTACCCCCGTTCAGCGGCAGCTTCCGCATGAAGGCATCGCAGGCAGCCGTCGCTCTCCTCCCCAGAGCCACCTGGCACGCATCCCCCATCGCCAGCACCAGCACCACCCCGCCCACCCACGGCAACACCGCCAACTGCGCCTTCACCGATCCAAGAAACAGGATACCCAATACCGCCACCACAGCTCCCGCCTTACAGCGGAACCCCTTCGCGATATGCTGGCCTGCCACTCGATTGAGCGCAACCGAGTGAACTTGGATGGCAGTGACAGTTACATTGGGGTCGGGCATAAAATTGGCAGGATAGCGTTCAAAACAAATAATCAGTCCGTCCCGAATGGCACTCACTTAAGGGCGGAATAGGATGAGCTTGCGAACGATTCATCTCTGTTGGACGCCGATTCGCGGGGCTTAAGTGAGTGCCATTCCAGTCCGTCCCTCGCCCCACTTGATCTTGTTACACAACATCAATCGGCTTAAAGCGTATATTGGTCCAGCCTTCCGTTTCAGCCAGTCGCTTAATCCGTTCGGTACACAGGAGATTGGTATAGGGTCCACTGGTCGGCCCGAAATGATGGTAGTCGAAAAGATCGGCACCGTTCCACGAATCCAACCGATATCGGTAGGGAAATGGCCAAGGCGTCGGTGGTGGGTTGAGGATCGCCTTCCCGGCAACGTCCACCTTAAAGCCAGTCGCGACCAAATCAACGTCGATGCCTGGCTCGGTTTCGACCGCATAATAGTGTGGTGGCGGTTTCGTTGTGAGCGCTTTAGAGTTGATCTCTGCAATTGGCATTTCTGTAACACGCGCGAGAGCCAAACCAAGTCTTCGCAAGGAGGAAACAACTCGTTCGCTTACAAAAAAGAATGGATCGCCAGAGCCACAGCCTAATATATCTGGCCATTTATTACTTCCAGGGTCAATATGCACCCCAGGCAGTTCTATATTCACTTTCCAATATGCACGCTTTCGTTCCAATATTTTTGGGTGTATAAACGGCATTGAATTTTGGAGTGGCCCATACCCTGCGGCCCAAGCATACCCTTTTGTATCAGAGGTTGCATCTCCGATTTGAAAAAACCTAGGCATATTGAAAGACTTCCTTTTGCTTAAGGATACAGTGAACGGCACTCGGATAATTGTTGCATAATTTCCTGAAAAGTAAATAAGGAGCCACCTGCCCCAATTCGCAGCCTTTCTTGCCTCGCGTATTCTTCCCAGAAATCATTGAATTTTGGGATCGAACGTTGGTGCCACATTTGATGGTCTAGCTCATCTATCCAACGACCAAAAGCCGGATTATTTACATCGATCCCGTGTTCAGCGAACCATCCACGTTGCTCCCAAGGGAAATCATGGTGTGCGTTTGTCTTGAATGCCGGTTTAGGCCCAACTTTTTCCATTGCGGCTTTCAATCTCCACCGTTCTTTCTTTAACGCTGGCTGGATCGGCCCCCCGCTTTGCGCCAATGCCTTTCGCATGAAACCATTGAATTCATGCTCTTCCATCGTAATTCCCATTGTCCTTAGATTACTCATTCCGAAAAGACTCTTAGCCGCGTCAAGCTTTGCGACATCGCCGATTATTTCCTTCGTTTCTCTCGTGGCCTTGTTTACAAATTTAATGGGCTTTGCTTTTACGAGTGCCCGAGGAATGAACGGCAAAGCCGCAGCAATTGCTGCGTAGTGTCCTTCGCTCAAATCGTTGACGAGGAGGATGCAATCCACCGGCCCGCAGAGGATGCCAATGCCGCTGAGATAAAGACCAGCCGCGGCCACACCGGCTTCGGCAACAGCGGGCCCCACTTGATCTCGCCACTCAGTGAGTGCAGCGATCTCGATGGTGCTTTCCAGCCCTCCCTCGGCTTCCTGGACCCCTTTTCTGAAGTGGAGATTCTTCAATGCTTCGTTCAAACCTCTCCAAAGGTATTGGGCCGCGATACCTGGATGCATGTCCGAGTCGTTCTTTTCTATCGAAATCGTGATCCTGCTCCCGTCCCAAGTCTCGCTGTAGTCGTAATCGCGGAAGACATTTCTCAGGATAACCTGGTGCTGTTGCGCCACGTAAGTGGTCAGGAGCTGCTGCGAAAACTCGTCCGGGTAGATGAAATTGTATGCTGAAATGAGGTCATTCCATGTGATGGTATCGCCGGGCTTCTGCCAGCCGGAACTAGCGCCGGGGGATGCGCCCTGTGCCATTTGAGCGGCGAATGCATCACCTGTTCCCGGCAAAGACTCCGTCGCTTCTGCCTCTCCGGGCAAAACTAGAGTTGAAGCAAGCGTGCGCTCCTGGCCATTGACTCCTACTACCCATTCGACTGAGCCGCCGTCTCCAGAGAGGCCGGGTATTTGGTGCCCTGCCGGCAGTGAACCACTTGCGGGGATGAAAATTTTGGGCGCGGTCGCCGAGGAGTCCTCCACTGCATACAGGAATTCTTTTCCTCCGTAGGTAAAGGTCTTCAGGGGATGCAGAACGCCATTCACTTTGACGCCGCCCGCCGATCCAAATTCCTCGGATGGTGCGATCTTCATCATCAACGGCTCAAAGTCAGCCTTTTCCGATCCGGGCAGATTCATTACGGAGCCGACAACCAACCGGTCTTCGCCAGACGCGTATCCATCGGAATGGAAACGAAGTGCGCTGGCTTCCGTCTTGACCCAGCCTCCAGTGATGCGCCGGGTTTCCCCTTCAAGCGTGTAACTCAAAACCACTCGGAGGAATTGACCGTCATCGGTAACCCCCGGTGGTCCGCGAAGCTCCAACGTGCATACCGCATTTACGCCATCAACTAGGATATTTCCCGAGAAAACGAGGGTATCAACTCCAGTTTCCGTCAGAATTCCATCGCTCGCCACAGGGTCTCGGTTGCCAAGATAAACCGCCACGGTATCCACTTGCGCAGCATTAATCCCGCTGGTCAATGCGATGGAAATCTGACTCGGGTCTGCGGACCCGACGTTGTCGTCCGGCTTCGACCATATTCCGATAGCCACCTTGCCCCAGCCTTTCTTTCCAGCAGCATTTTCATCGGTTTCCGCTTTGATGACATAGCCTCCTGGCCTTGGATTTGGGATGATGAAAGTTTCGTCAAAAGAAGTGGCCGAATCTGCCTTCGTCCACGGGGCCTGTCCTGGGCCATACTGCAGCGGGATCGAACCTAGCACTTGGTTATTTGCAATAAAATGAAGCTGCTGCACGCGGTCGGCCCCGTTGGCCATCACCTCCGAAAGGCGGTCATTTACCGTTCCGCGAACTCGCAATTCAAGGCCATTGTCCGTAATTTCAGAACTGACCAGTTCAATTTCGACTTCCGGCCGCGGAGTGGACAACGCCACCACTCCATCACTCTGCTCGATCTGACCGGTCGAGGGATGTCTTGTGACGACTTCGAATGGAAGAATTTTTGTGTTACCATCAATGTGTCCGCCACCCCCTCCGCCACCGCCGGTCCACGTGTAATCCACCGTGAATTCCTGCCCCGACACATTGTCCAAGCCCTCGACAAAAATGGTGGCGAGATAGGTGTCTTCCTCCGACGCAGGTTCGAGTATTGCATCGAGTGAGACCGAGCTGGCATCGGCTTCGGTCGTGGCGAGGACACTGCCGTGTGAATCGAATACCCGGTAGCCAATTGGGATGTGGAGGACGGTCTCGCCGCCGGTGGTTCCGGATTTGTCGAGCCAGATGGTCGCCATTGCGATGTCGGTATCCGCGGTGCCCAGATTCTCGTCGTCGTTGTCCTGGTGTGGCGTGCCGGGCTCGCTCCGGTTGTCCTCATCGTTGTTATTCGGGGAGATGGTCGGAGTCTCGGTGATGGAACCTGTGGTGGATGCCGCATCGCCACCCGAGGCCAGAGTCACCGTTCCCGGCGAGTAGAAGGTCATCGAGATGCCGGGCCCGGTTCCGCCACCCTCCATGTAAAGGTTAATTGTTCCCGGGCCGGGTGCG